>JANMSY010000566.1:0-4068 GCA_031389865.1 Anaerolineales bacterium
GTCCCTCGTTTTGTGCCAGACGCCATTCCAGGGCGGTGAATCGCTGTGCCACCTTGTTGTTTCGTACGGCCATGCTAATGGCACGTCGGCTGCCAGACAATACACATAACTTGCGGGCCCGGGTGATGGAAGTGTAGAGCAGGTTGCGTTGCAGCATGGTGTAATGCTGGGTCACAACCGGCATCACAACGACCGGGAATTCAGAACCCTGGGCTTTGTGAACGGACACCACATAAGCAAGCGTGAGCTGGTCGGCTTCACTCCATTCGAAGGTTGCAGATCGCCCTTCGAAATCCACAGTTAGCGTCTGCTCAATCATATCCATTGCCTGGATGAAACCAATATCCCCGTTATAGACATCCTTGTCGTAGTTGTTCTGAGTCTGCATCACCTTATCGCCGAGACGAAACGTTGTGCCAAACAGTCGTCGTTCGGGTTTGCTGCTCGTCGCAGGATTGAGCTTTTCCTGCAAGCGGTCATTCAATGCGATCACGCCCGCCGGTCCTCGATAAATGGGTGCCAGCACCTGGATATCATGGATGGCATCGAAGCCGAATTTCTGCGGGATCCGTTCCGTAACGATCTCGATGATCCAGTCTGCGGCTATGACTGCATCTTCGGCGGGGAAAAAGAAGAAGTCACCGCTCCCCTGCGAGAATTCAGGAAATTTGCCCTGGTTGATCAAGTGGGCATTGGTGATGATTTTCGAGTCGGCAGCTTGCCGGAAGATGGTACCCAGACGAGCCACCGGCGCAATGCCGCTGCTGATCAGGTTGCGAAGCACATCACCGGCTCCGACTGATGGAAGCTGGTCCACATCGCCGACCAACAAAACGCTGGTTCCTGGACTGACCGCCTTGAGTAGATTGTTCATCAAAAGCAGATCGAGCATGGATGCTTCATCCACCACCAGAAAGTCCAGATCGAGCGGATTGTGATCGTTATGCTTGAAACCGTCCATCGGCGAGAATTCCAGGAGACGATGAATGGTGCTGGCAGATCTTCCGGTCGCTTCCGAGAGTCGTTTGGCAGCGCGGCCTGTCGGGGAAGCCAGTGCATATTTTTTCCGCTGATCTTCCAGCGTGCGGATCAAAGCCTTCAGGCAGGTAGTCTTGCCCGTCCCTGGACCCCCGGTCAGGACACTGAGTGGCCGGGTGAGTGCCATGTCGATGGCCGCCTGTTGCTCCTCGGACAGATTCGCATCTGGAAACAGAACATGGTTCATCGGCCTGGCAGGAACTGCCGATCCTGCAAGTTTTCTCAAACGCTCTGCCACTCCCTTCTCACCAAAATAGAGTGGGGTCAAATAGATCACCGGCGAGCCGTACACTCCAGCCGATTCACTGACCGCCCGGCTTTCTTTTCCATGATTCTGGCTGTTCAACGGGACGATATCCGGACGAATGCGATCATCCTGTGCAAGGCGATCCAATGCAGGAGCAATCAGGTCCGTCGATACTTCCAGCAGCTCGACTGCCCGTCCTCCGAGAGTTTCTCTTGGAACAAAGACATGTCCTTCGTTGATCATTTCATTCAGGGCATAGACGATCCCCGCTTCGATACGCGATGGATGATCTACAGGTAGACCCAGAGCACGCGCGATGCGGTCTGCCGTTTTGAATCCCACTCCGTAAATATCACGCTCCAGTTGATAGGGGTTCTGTTGAACAATTTGCAGAGATTGATCCCCATAGGTCTTGTAGATCTTGACCGCCAGGTTGGTGCTAACTCCGTGACCATGCAGGAAGACCATGATTTCCTTGACCTGTTTTTGTTCCTGCCAGGCAGCCGTGATCCTGCCCGTGCGGTCCATGCCGATGCCGGGAACTTCGAGTAATCGTTCAGGATGCTCCTCGATAACGGTAAACGTCTCTTCCTTGAACTGTCCAACGATCCGTTCTGCCAGCCGCGGACCAATGCCTTTGATCATTCCTGAACCAAGATAACCCTGGATGCCGGCGACTGTAGCCGGCAGGGTCTGTTCGCAAACCTCCGCCTTGAATTGTGAACCGTGTTTTGGATGTTTGTCCCAGGTTCCCTGCAGCCGCAGGTGTTCACCCGCTGAGACTTCCGGCAAATTCCCGACAACTGTGGCGAGACCATCGAACGTCAGGCTGGATTTCGGTGCAGCATTCATCCCCGTTTGATGTTCCGGGCGCAGGCGTAACACGGTGTATCCATTTTCTGGATTGTAGAAGGTGATGCGCTCCACGGAACCGGTGAGTGTGTCCATAAGGATAAGTATACACGTATGGAACAGTCGCGTATCGTGATGAGTTGATTACCAGGGAATTGTTCGACCGTGTGAAAGAGGTACGTTCGCGACATGCCCGCCGGCCGCGCAGTGCATTGAACAAGGTGCGCATGCCGAACTTGTTGCGTGGAATCGTTTGTTGCAGCGCCGGTGGCAGACGGCGCTTTCAGTGAAGAGGACTATGATTTTGAGAAAAAACGGATGGTCAGGTTCAGGTCCCTGCAGAGTATGCTCCGATCTTTCGTCTTGCTTCACCGTTATCAGGCTGGGGCGAAAAAGAGGGATTGGTTTTTAGCACTTTAGACTACATCGTTGACGTGCAATTCTCGCGATGCCATATTTCGCCAAAATCGAATATCGGCTGTCAATTTGTCTCTAAAAAAAACGAGAGTCCACTGGTCAGAGTGGACTCTCGTTGGGACAAACTTCCCTTTTGTGTCAAAACGTCAGTTTGTCCATCAGCGGAGAGGGCGGGATTCGAACCCGCGAACCTTTGTGGGTTACACGCTTTCCAAGCGTGCGCGCTAAGCCAAACTACGCGACCTCTCCAAAATCAAGAGGGCAGATTATACCAGAATTTAAAAGTCTTATTTTAATTGTTCAATGCGCCCTGGATGATCCAATCAACAATTATTTGCACCTGAGGAGGAGTCAGCTTCGGCCCGCGTTTCGGCATCTTCTGCTCTGAGACGAGTTCCGCCAGCAGACTGTTGGCTGCATCGCCCGGTGCGATGACCGCTCCATTCTCCGAGCCAGCCATGATGTCAGCATGGGTTTTTAAGGTCAATCCTTCCTCCGTTCTATCGCCACCGTGACAATTGATACAGCGGCTTTCCAGGATGGGCAGTATGTCGGTTGCAAAACTGACACCCGTGCCAGCAACAGCCGGCTCAGATGCTACCGGGCTCTCCACAGTGGGGATAGATGTTTCGGATGCGGTGGGAGCGGTGGTGGGTGCTTCGGTAGCCGGGGCAACTTCCTCAGTCGGCTGTGAAGCGGATGTGGGTGTATCCACTGCCTGACTTCCACAGGCGGACAATAACCCTGCAATCAGGATAAGTATCGCGAACGTAGCTTTCATTGAATTCATTTTTTGAGCTCTCCTAAAAACCGTATAGAATGACGCCACCCAGAAAAGCCAGGACAAGTGCAGTGGCGAAACTAATGCCATACGATGCAATGTATAGAAAGGGATTGGCTTTGTGGAACAGATCTGGATTGCGATAACGGACCATACTGATCGTTGCGGTAAGTATTAATAGAAAAATTGCCAGGACCATCTTTGCGCCTGCATTCGGCGCCTCACCTACATAGTTCTTTACATTATCGATCATGCCGGTAATGCCTGCGACAACCGTACTGATGGATGCCAGTGAAATGTTTGCAAAGGCCGTTTGTTCAAGAGCTATATTTTTTTTCCAATAGGCGAGCAGGATGAAGAGAAAAGCGGCGCCCGTCAGGGCAATGGGGAAGTGCACTACCATCGGATGCGTGGGATGCAACTCCGTCATGGCGTGGAACACGCGGTTGATGAAATCCATGATTGTCTCCTCTTTGTAGTTTCGATCCTTGGCTAATTTTTACTGAATTTTGAATTAATAACTTCCACCAAGTCTATGTCGTTGCGAGCGCACTTTGCGAAGCAATCTCCTGTTTTCAATCAAATTTGCGGCTACATTGAGCCTTGAGATTGCACACCTGCACTCCCACTCCGTTTCACTTCGGGGACAGGTGTGCACCAAACGCACGATTTTGAATTGCTAGGCAATTCATAGCAAATCGGGTGCAAGTGTCGTCGGGAAAAGCGCCCTCGC
>JANMSY010000630.1:0-2094 GCA_031389865.1 Anaerolineales bacterium
CGTGCGCGATCAATTCCGCGAATCGATAGGATTCCTCCTGTGGGGGTAATGCGCCGATCGAGACATTGCCAGCTCCATCGGTCAGCACGATGAGCAGCGGTTCGACATCGGGATGGCGAGTCTTCTCCTGGCGTAATACATCCGCGGCGAGAAACAACCCCGCCGAAAGCGGAGTCTTCCCGCCGACTGGAATGTCCATCAGCGCGCGTTGAGCGAGTTGGACAGAATTGGTTGGGGGTAATACTAGTGTGGCGCGGTCCTTTTGGAAAACGATCAGTCCCACCCGGTCGCGGCGTTGATAGGCATCTGTGAGCAGGGACAGGATTGCACCTTTCGTCGCATTCATACGTTCCGCAACCGCCATCGACCACGAAGCATCCACCAAGAACAAAACAAGATTCGCCACGCGCTTGACGCGAATCTTGCGTTGCAGATCGGATGATTCAATTGCAAAAGCGAGTCGTTTGCGTTTTTCAACGCGTTGTTTTTGGAACGGTGCCGCAGCCCGCAAGGTCGCGTCGAACGCGATGTCATCCTTCCTGTCACCGGCGGGACGGGCCTTGATGTAGCGCCCGTGTTTGCGCTCTGTCCTGGTCAGCGAACGCCGGCCTGCGTGCTTACGTGCCAGTTTGTCGAGCGGGGTGTTCAACTTGCGAGGCTGGAACTTTTCACCGGGCTTGACCTTTTGCCCGCCTTCCCACCAATTTGCACTGGTGTTGGCGAACACATCCTGCGGCATCTGCTCCGGCTGGCCCTGCTGTGGCCCCTCCTCACGCTCATCCTCGAGCTTTAAGTTTTTTTTTCCTCGGGCTGACCCTGTTGCGATTCGGACTCTTCCTCCGCTTCGCTCGGGACCGATTGACCTGCCAGCTGTTCAATGCGTTCCTGCAGCTGCTCGGTCGTCATCTCCGCCTGTTGAAACGGAGTCCGTTTGATGCGGTGGGGGAGCGCCAGCTCGGCAGCCAGTGCGATATCGTGATCGTTGATCTTCGTCCGCCCCTCGAACGCGGCTTGCGCACGTGCGGCCTTGAGGATGACCAGGTCTGCGCGGTGACCGTCCACGTTCAGGGATGCGGTCAACGCGGCGATGGACAGCAGATCCCGGCTGGTGTGTGTCACCTTCGCGACCAGTTCGCGTCCCAGTTCGATACGATGAGAGAGATCCTGCTCTTTTTGCATGAATGTGTTGCGGAACGATTCGGCGTCCTGTTCGAATGCCAGATTGCGTTCCATAATGAGCACGCGTTCACGCGCGGCACGGATGCCAATGATATCTACAGAGAGGGCGAAGCGATCCAGCAGTTGAGGGCGGAGTTCCCCTTCTTCAGGATTCATCGTTCCGACCAGAATGAAGCGGGCTGGATGAACAAAGGAAATCCCTTCGCGCTCAACCATGTTAACGCCCATCGCGGCCGAATCCAGCAGGACGTCCACCACATGATCATCGAGCAGGTTCACTTCATCAATGTACAACAGACCGCGGTTTGCAGAGGCAAGCACACCCGGTTCGAAATGGCGTTCGCCTTTTTGTATGGCCTGTTCGATATCCAGTGTTCCGACCACGCGGTCCTCGGTGGCAGAAACAGGCAGGTTCACAAAGGAGGTTGTTCGTACGTGGGAAGGAATAGTCATTGTTCCTTCAAAACGTTCCTTGCACTCTGTGCACCAGGTCCCGGGCTTGTCAGGATCACAACCGAAGCGGCAATCATTAACAACACTTACGCTCGGTAGCAGTGCAGCAAGCGCGCGTGCTGCGGTGGACTTTGCCGTGCCGCGTTCACCGCGGATCAATACGCCGCCGATGCGGGTGTCAACGGCGTTCAAGATGAGCGCGCGTCGCATGCGCTCCTGTCCTACAATTGCAGTAAATGGAAAAATAGGTGGCATTTATTCTCAACTCCGAATCTTGATTATAACGCGTGAATCACGATTGGGAAGATATTTTGAAACCTGAAGAGTGGATAATTGTGTGGGCTTGCCCAATAGTTTCACCACGGAGTACACGGAGAACACAGAGAAAACCTTCTACATTCTCCGTGAACTCTGTGTTCTCTGTGGTGAGAAGAGATATGGCCCATTCTTTTAGCCACTCCC
>JANMSY010000641.1:0-2660 GCA_031389865.1 Anaerolineales bacterium
GGAGAACACAGAGAAAACCTTCTACATTCTCCGTGAACTCTGTGTTCTCCCCCGGCACCACCCCACCGGGGCTGGTGTGTAGTGAGAAGAAATATGGCCCATTCTTTTAGCCACTCCCTTTACATATTTCCGCGGTACTCCGTGAATGATTTCGAGTATACTTTCCGGCGATGTCACCCCAGGCTCTGAACTTGATATTGCATTTCATACTGGCGGCGCTTTACCTAACCCTGCTTGTGAGGTTATTCCAACGGCATTCAGGGCAGGAGAGTGCCGCTATGTTGTTAAGTGGATATGTGGTTTTGGGCATGCTGCTGGTTCTCGGGGAAGGTTTATGGCGGGGTAATCAACTGTATATTGCTTCACAGCAAGTGGCAAACGATTTTCAGATCTATGGCGCGCTGGCACTCTCGTTCCTGCTGATTCTCGCAGTCGCTTCCTTTACGCGCCGTGAGTTGTGGGGGTGGTTCGGCGTTGGTTTCCTGTGGGTGCTTGGTTTTATGATCATTCTGCCAAATGCTTTTCGATTTGGTGAAGTTATCTGGGAAAACGGTCTCTTTACACTGACCCTCGAAAGACTCGCTCCCACCTGGGCAATGCTTGGCTGGCTGATATTCACGCTGGGAGGGATCTTCAGCGCCAGGTCTGCACACCGCATTTCACGCCAGCCTTTGTTGCGCAACCGCCTGAACTATTGGGTTCCTGTCTATCTTTTGATCATCATGAATGATGTTCTGATATTAACCGGCATACCCCTGCCCGGTAACTTCATACGACTCGCGGCAGCCGCACTGGCAGCATTCATCATCGTAACGCATGACCCACCCGATCTGCGCGAAGTAACCCGACGTGTTCTCACGTACATCATCACTACAGTTGTCATTGTCGGTATTTATGTGGCAGGTTTCACGGCTTCCCAGACTGCGTTTAATGCACTGCCAAACTTCAGTCCCCTGCTGGTGGGCGCGGTGATTGCATTGTTGCTTTCGTTTATGTTTACACCACTGCTTTCGATCGTGCAACGCTCGGTCAATAAATGGTTGAACATTCAGGAATTCCATGCCGGCAGGACATTGCACGCCTACAGCGAACAGATCAGCAACATCCTCGACATGCAGAGGCTGGCAAACGTTGCTGTGGGGTTGATCATTGAAGCCATGGATATCTCGCGCGGCTTCCTATTCCTTGTTGATTCAGAGCCGGCAGGCGACGGCGAGAAATCATATCACTTGCGCGCCGTACGCGATCAGGGCGAACGTCAGATCAAAATTGCATCCCTGTCCCAGGATCACCCCGTTGTGCGGCAGTTGACTGTGGAACAACGCCCGCTTCTTCAGTATGACCTTGATCTGCTCCCGGCCTTCCGGTCTGTGTCCTCCTCGGAACGGGAATGGTTCAACAATCTCGAAGCCGAAGTATATCTCCCAATTTTTTCGAAGAGGGAATGGATAGGTATGCTGGCTCTCGGCGCCAAGATCAGCGGAAACCGTTACAGTGCCGAAGACCTTGTAACCCTTTCCGCCCTGGCGAACCAGACAGCCGTGGCTCTCGAAAATGCGCGGCTTGTTGAAAACCTGGTCCAGCTCAACACTGAACTGCGACAGGCATATCGCGACCTCGACAAAGCCAACCGTGACCTTGAGCGCCTCGATCAAACCAAGTCGGACTTTATCAACATTGCTTCACATGAGCTCCGCACCCCATTGACCGCAATGGTGGGCTACACAGAAATGTTGATCGAGGATGATACGCTTCCAGCGAATGTGCATAAGATGCTCAAAGGTATCTCCAAAGGGACGAAACGCCTGCACGAAATCATGGACTCCATGTTTGACATCGCACAAATTGATACGCGCACCTTGCAGCTGCACGTCATCCCTGTGGATATGGCAGAGCTGATCAAGGAAGTAAGCGACAAACTCGAAAACTCATTTAAAGAACGTAATCAAAATTTGACGATCAGCATTCCTGAGCTTCCCCCTGCAAAAGCAGACCCCCACCTGCTCAAAAAACTTTTCCAGCATCTCCTGACCAACGCGATCAAGTTCACCCCCAACAATGGCAGGATCACGGTAGCTGCACGCGCACTGGCTCCACAGAACTCGGAATTGCCTGACGGTGGCATTGAAGTCGTTGTCAGCGATACAGGCGTGGGCGTGGACCCTGCCTCACGAGATATTATTTTCAGCAAGTTCTATCAACCAGGTGATCTCTCCAAGCATTCCACCAGCAAGACGCGTTTCAAAGGAAGCGGGGCCGGGTTGGGACTCGCGCTTTCGAAAGGTATTGTTGAAGCGCATGGCGGTCACATTTGGGTGGAAAGCAGTGGCTACGACGAAGTGAGCTTCCCGGGCAGCAGGTTCCATGTGTTGCTGCCGCTGAGCCATTCAAACAGCAATCAGGAAATTGAAGTGGTGAATGAATTGAAATCGCAGATCGGCCAGGTGTGACGTTATGTAAGAGTGGATAATTGTGTGGGCTTGCCCAATAGTTTCACCACGGAGTACACGGAGAACACAGAGAAAACCTTCTACATTCTCCGTGTACTCTGTGTTCTCCCCCGGCACCACCCCGCCGGGGCTGGTGTGTGGTGAGAAGAAATATGGCCCATTCTTTTAGCCACTCCCCGTTATGCCACCATCGGCTTTTTTGGCAATACC
>JANMSY010000649.1:0-9954 GCA_031389865.1 Anaerolineales bacterium
CTACTTTTCATTCGAACAGCTGCTACATCGATGCAATATAGCAAACCTTCTTTCGATAATATGAATTCATGCGATGATAATATTCGTTTTTCATTTGAACTTAATTCTTCACATATATTTTGACCTAAATTTGTAACATATATAAATTCGAATTCTTTTTCGTTTTCTTGTAGATGTTTGATATATGTTTGATCTAACTCATATACATCAGGGATCATGAGCGCAACCGCGAGCAACGTGTTCAGCGCGAACTGCCTGCGACCGACCTGTCTTGCAAAGAGGGCAAGGCTGCCCATGATCGCGGCGCGGACAACCGCCGCTCCACCACCAACCAGCATTGTATAAAGCATGATGCCAAGGATCGCCAGCGCCGCACCACGTCGCGGACCAAGAAACCTGCTAAAGAACGTCACGAACATGGCCGCAATAATACTCATGTTGAATCCGGAAATCGCGATGATGTGTGCGGTGCCCGTGCTTTTGAATGCCTGCTGCAACCTCTGCGTGAGACCTGTATCCACGCCGAGCAAAATCCCTGCCAGCAGGGATGACTCGGGATCGGGGACCATGCGGTAAATGTTATTCAGCGATCTATCCTTGAGTGCATACAACGCCCTCGAAAATGAATTTCCGCCCCTGAGGGGCAGGGTTGTCACAATTGCACTGGACATATAGGAATGGATATGTTGCCCGGCCAGGTAATCACGATATGAAAAATCCTCGTTCTCCGGCGGGGTCTTCAATTTGCCGCGCAGGCGTATGACATCCCCATAATGAAACACTTGATTCTTGGAGGCGCGCACCAGCAGCAATCCGCTGACGGGCAGGTCGCCATCTCCAGTATCCACACTGCTGACTTTCATCCGCAGGTTGGTGTAGTTATCGCGGTAATCGGGAGGCTCGGTAATGGTGCCTGTTATCAGAAGGTCGTACTCACGGTCGTTGTAGAAGGCGATATGAAACGCGTTAAACCGAGGAACTGAGATTTGATAACGGGCTGCGCCGAGGAAAAGGGCGAAGAGAAGAATGAAGGATAACGGATGAAGGATGAAGGAAAAAAGCGGAAAGCGGTAGACGGATGGTTGAAGCCGAAGAGAGAAAAGGCGCGAAAGAATGGCGAGAACGACCGCAAAGACCGCAAGCGAGATCCAAACCCAGATTGAAAAGGAAACGAGACTGGCTAGAATAATCCCCGTCAGGAATGCAAGCGAGAACCACATCAGCGGAAGTCGTGTGGTCAGTTGCTCCTGTATACGACCGGACATGGGAGGATTCGCCGCCTGCATAGATGCCTTTCATCATAGCATAGAATTGGGAGGGTAGGATACAATTTCCTTCGTCATTGCGAGGTGCGCAGCGACGAAGCAATCTCATATAAAGTGGGAGATTGCTTCACTCCCTTTGGTCGCTCGCAATGACATGAAGCTTTTATGCCCAACTCCAAACTTATTCTCGTCACTGGTGCTACTGGATACGTAGGCGGACGGCTCGTGCCGCGTTTGATTGAAGCGGGATACCGCGTCCGCTGCCTTGTGCGCGATGCAAACCGCCTGCAGGGACGTCCGTGGCTCGAGCGCGTCGAAGTTGTCAGCGGCGATGCGCTGGAGTCAGGCACATTGAGCAAAGCCATGAAGGATGTTTCGGTCGCGTATTATCTCATCCATGGCAAACAAGGAGGACGCAGCAGTGCCCAGCGCGACCTGGAAGTGGCGCACAATTTCGCCCATGCCGCGGGGGAAGCGAATATTGAGCGCATCATTTATCTTGGGGAACTGGTTGACCCTACAACGAATCTCTCACCTTATCTGCGTGCCCGCCATGAGACGGGATCCATTCTCCGTCACAGCAGTGTACCCGTAACCGAATTTCGGGCGGGCATGATCGTGGGCTCCGGTTCCGCGTTGTTCGAGATGATCCGGTATCTTTCAGAGCGTGAACCGGTATTGGTCTGCCCTGCCTGGTTCTTTTCAGAGGCACAGCCCATCGCGATACGCGATGTATTGTCGTATCTTGTGGATGCCATCAAGACCTCTGAAAGTAGCGGCAGGATGATCGAGATTGGCGGGCCCACCCGCCTGACCTACGCAGATATGTTGATCGGTTACGCAAAGGAACGCGGACTCAAACGCAAGCTCATCCGCACACCGTTTTATGCGCCGCGCCTTTCGGCCTACTGGGTGCACATGGTCACGCCCATCCATTGGCGCATCGTATTGCCGCTGATCGAAGGACTGCGCGCCAGGCTCATCGTCCGCGATGAAGCGGCGAAGAAATTATTCCCGCACATCAAGCCGATAGACTTCCAAACTGCCACACATCTCGCGCTGGGACGCATTCAGAGAGACAACGTGGAAACAAGCTGGGCGGACGCGCTGGTCACCGTGGCAGGTGATGTCAAGCCCTATCAGTTCACCGTGGAAGAAGGTATGTATGTTGAAAAGCGTCAGCTTCTTCTCGAACTTTCGCCCGAGGCTGTCTTTCGTTCGTATGCGGGGATTGGCGGTGAGCGCGGCTGGCTCTACATGGACTGGTCGTGGGCCATGCGCGGCTGGCTCGATAAAGCTGTCGGCGGCGTTGGACTGCGTCGCGGCCGACGTCATCCCGATGAAATTCGGGCAGGCGAGTCGCTTGATTTCTGGCGTGTGGAAGACGTGGAAAAGAACCGCCTCCTGCGTTTGCGAGCTGAGATGAAACTGCCGGGCAAGGCATGGCTTCAATTCGAGTCGCAACCACAGGATGGGAAAACGCTTCTCACGGTGACTGCATACTTTGCCCCGCACGGGCTTTTGGGCTTCCTTTATTGGTACGCGATGTGGCCGTTCCACAAATTTATTTTTGATGGGCTCACGCGGCAAATCGCTTCGCGGGCGCGCGTGTTAGCTCATTCCTATGCATAAACCGATTCTTGTGACAGGAGCAACGGGATATATCGCCAGCCGATTGATCCCCAGGTTATTGGATTCAGGCTACCGTGTGCGCTGCCTTGCGCGTGACCCGCTTCGCCTCAAAGGCCGGAGCTGGTTCCGCCATGTCGAAGTGATCCAGGGCGACGTCACGGTTCCGTCAACTCTTCATGCCGCGCTGCAGGGTGTTCAGACTGCCTATTACCTGATCCACAACATGTCCCACGGACATGGATATACTTCCCTCGAATTGGACAGTGCCCGTGCATTCGCGTCTGCTGCAGAGCAGGCAGGCGTGGAACACATCATATATCTCGGCGGGCTGGCTGACCCCGAACAGCACATTGCCCCCCATATGCGTTCGCGCATTGAAACGGGACGTGTTCTGCGAGAGGGAAAAATCCCTGTGACGGAGTTTCGTGCCGGCGTGATCACCGGCTCAGGCAGCATCTCCTTTGAGATGATCCGTTTTATGACCGAGTTGTTCCCGGTGGTGCCGGGTCCGTTATGGATGAGGAACAAATCCCAGCCGATCGCCATCCAAAACGTGATCGACTATCTCTTCGCCGCGTTGACCAACCCCAACGGCCGCGGGCAGGTCTTCGAGATCGGTGGCCCCAACGTAGAAACGTATGGCAACCTCATGCTGCGCTATGCCCGCATCCGTGGACTTAAACGGAGGATGTTCCTGCTGCCCGGCATTCCCATCGGTTTCATGGCGTTCGGTGTGGGACTGATCACGCCTGTGCCCTATCCCATTGCATATGCCTTGATCGGTGGCCTCTCGGCGGATAGCATTGTCAAGCATCCCGCAGCCCTGGAAGTGTTTCCCGAAGTCAAACTTATTGACTTTGAGGCCGCGACACAAGACGCGCTTCAAAAGACACACCCATCTGAGATCGAACGTGTGTGGGACGACGGCAGACCCGGCCTGAAATTCATCAAACACGAAGGTTGTTTTATTGATCATCGGGAAGCCGCGGTCAACATAGCGCATGCAGAAATTCTTCCTGCTATAAGAGAATTCGTCAGCGCATCAGGCAGGCTCGTAGTACATCAAACGCAGGACCACATACTTGTGCATGAAAGGAATCTGGTTCCCGGAGAATGTTGGATCGAGTGGAGTGTGGGTCAAATTGAAAATGTATCGACCATTTCTCAAACCATTTTCTTCTGTCCATATGGATTAATTGGATTTCTGTACGGGTATCTTCTCCACCCATGCCATGTGCTGCGCTTTCGCAGTGTACTTCGCAAAATTGCCAGACAACGAACAACCAATGAAGCGTAACATCAACTTTCCTCCCCCCTGGCGACCAACTCTTTTCCTCTTCCTGCTCGTGGTTGTCCTGTTTTCGATCGCGGTATACGTCCCCATTCCACTCGATCCCTATCTCGACTTCCAGATACTCCACCGCGCGGACCGTGGAATATTGAACGGTATTGCGCTCTACGACCAGGCAGGTCAGGCGCAGAGAGTTGCGGATGAACTTGGCGTATCCGTAGACAACGTTTTGGTCCTGCCGTTTCCGTATCCGCCCTGGTATGCGCTATTCACCCTGCCTCTTGCCTTGCTTTCCATTGATATCGCTGTGCGGATGTGGTTTATGCTCAACATCGCAATGTTGCTCGCATCCGTCTGGCTGTTGACTGATGGATGGGAGCCGCGCAAACGACTTTATTCATTCATCGCTGTAATTTTGTTCCTGCCCGTTGTCGGAGCGCTGATGGTGGGGCAATATGTCTTCCCAACCCTGCTTGGCATGTCATTGATCGTGTACGCGTTGAAGCATCAACATGTGGGGCTCATGTCATTGGGCATGGCACTGGTCACGTTCAAGCCGCACATCGGGATTTTCGTTTTGCTGGCGGTGCTTGTCCATCTACTTTTGCGTCGCGATGATTTTGGCCGCCGCGCATGTCGGGCGGCTGCGTTCACAGGAGTGTTTCTTTTCATCATCGGCTTCCTCGCAGATGGAGCATGGCCCATTACATATTTCCAATCACTGTTCAATTTCAAGGATGTTTCGGAATGTAATCTCTGCGTGAGTCTGCCATTGTCCATTGGGCGCATGATCGGGCTTGGCTTCGATCAGTCCCTGCCGATTGCCGTACTCCTGCTTGCGGGGCTGGTTGCCTTGTTTATCGGGAGCGGACATCGGCTGGGTGATGAATCATCCATAGCATTTTTTGTATGTGTCGCATTGCTGGTAAATCCATATTTAATGAACTACGATTTTTCATTTGCACTCATCCCGTTGTTCCATCTGGCAGGCAGTTCCCAATCCAAAATGGATTGGTCCTGGATCGCGTTGATCTTCATCCTGCCAGGGATTGGACTCGTCCTGTTCGAACGTGCGGCGAATTCCATTTTGCTTGTCTGCGTGCTTGCCATGATTTCCATCATCTTGACTCGACTGTATAAAAAGCATACAATGCCTTCATAATTCAATATGGCCAGTCAGCGGCGAAGTCGGTGGAATTCCGACACTGTCGCGCAACTGTGAAATTAGTCAGATAGTCTTCTCGTCTCCTTGTCTTCTAGTTGAATGTAATCGACTAGCCGACTAGTAGACCAGCCGACTGGTAAACTAATGAAGTCAGGTCGCCCGCTCTGGTCAGCTCACCACTCTCTCGCGGAAAGGAGGTGGATGACGGCGACACTCGGATTGCCTCTCCAACCTCCCCAGCCTTGTCTGGGGATTTTGATTCCCTGCTTTGAAATGGAGAAAAGATGTTACGAAAAATAGTACTGCTAACCTTGCTCACCTCGTTGATGGCTGCCTGCCTGCCTCAAGCCACAGCGACAACTGCTCCCGTTGCAACTGAAGTTCCCGCCACTGAAGCGCCAGCTCTTGCTTTACCGACCCAGGATGCCCAGGTTTCCACGTTCGTGGATGGGCTTGGACGGGAAGTAAATCTCACCGGTTTTGCACAACGGGTTGTCTCACTCGCTCCATCAAACACCGAAATATTATTCGCCATCGGCGCAGGAGATCAGGTGGTTGGGCGCGATGAATTTGCTGATTACCCTGAAGAAGCCAAATCCATAGAAAGTGTTGGCGGCTCGTTCGGGGAATATAGCTTGGAAGCCATTATTGCTTTGAAACCCGATCTGGTCCTCGCAGCGGAGATTAATCCTCCTGAACTTATCAAGCGACTGGAGGATTTGGGACTTACCGTTTTCTATCTAAAGAATCCCCTGACACTCGAAGAAATGTACGGCAACCTTCAGCAGGTGGCTACACTGACAGGTCACGAATCGGAGACGGAAGCTTTGGTCAAATCCCTGCAAGCCCGCGTCGCTGCTGTCGATCAGAAGATCGCTCCAATTTCCGCCCGTCCCACCGTCTTCTACGAAATTGACGCATCGGATGCATCCAAGCCGTATACGTATGGCCCCGGCACATTCGGTGATCTGCTAATAACTCGTGCAGGCGGCGCAAATCTTGCCACTCGGGTGGGCATCACAGATCCCTATCCACAGATCAGCCTGGAACAGATCGTGGCGACAAATCCCAACATGATCATTTTGGGTGACTCGATGTGGGGCGTAACACCGGAAGCCGTGCAGGCCCGCGCGGGTTGGGAAAACATCACTGCTGTCCAGGAGGGGATGGTCTTCCCCTTCGATGATAACCTCGTCAGCCGCCCAGGTCCCCGTCTCGTGGATGGGCTCGAGCAGCTGGCAAAGTTGTTACATCCAGGGTTGTTTGAATAGAGATACACAAGGAAACAGGTAAACAAGTCCATAGAACTTGTTTACCTGTCTACTCATTTATATCCAGCATGCGCCGCGCACCTGTTCTTTCCTCTCTCGTCCTTCTCTTCTTTGCTTTGCTCCTCAGCCTGGCAATCGGTTCCGTGTTCCTTTCTCCTCAGGAAATCTGGCAAACAATTATGGGACGCGGCAGCGAAATTTCCACGTCCATTCTCTGGAGAATTCGTCTGCCGCGCACGATTCTGATCGCGCTGACAGGCGCGGCCCTCGGAGGCAGCGGGGCAACATATCAAGGCTTGTTCCGCAATCCGCTCGCAGATCCATTCCTGATCGGTGTTGCATCCGGCGCGGGGCTGGGCGCAGTCATCGCCATGTCTGTCAGGTGGCCCTATTCATTCTGGGGTCTGATGGCGATCCCGATGGCGGCATTCATCGCTGCGTTGCTCACGGTCTTCATCGTGTACACACTGGCGCGCGTGGGCCAGACTGTGCCAACTACGAATCTCATTCTGGCGGGGGTTGCTTTCTCGTCGTTTGCCACGTCCCTCACTTCGTTCCTGATGATCCGTTCTACAAGTGAGGTCCGCCGTGCGCTTGGCTGGCTGCTCGGCGGTGCAAGCCAGAGCGGCTGGACAGCCATTATTGCCATCATGCCGTATGTCATCATTGGGCTGGGCATTCTGCTCCTCAGCGGACATGCCCTGAATCTTTTGCAGTTCGGCGATGACCAGGCTCAGCAACTTGGGCTCAACGTGCCGCGCACCAAACGCATCCTTTTGATCGCTTCCTCTCTGGCGACTGCCGCGGCTGTGGCATTTTCCGGCATCATCGGGTTTATCGGACTCATTGTCCCGCATCTTATACGGCTTTGGTTTGGCCCCGATTACAGGCGCTTACTGCCCTTATCGATTCTCGGCGGTGCAGCTGCACTGCTCATTTCTGATGTGATCGCGCGCATCGTCATTGCCCCGCAGGAAATCCCTGTGGGGATTGTCACATCCCTTGCAGGCGCGCCGTTCTTCCTATGGGTGCTGAGGCGCTCAAAAAATCAAGGCTATTGGTAAACATGGAAATCATAATTCGAAAAATGGACCGGCAAGATTCACATCAGACAAAATCATTCTCGCGCAAGTCCATGGTGAATTCACGGCTTGTGCTGGGTATCGAGAACGAAAAGCTGGTGTACACCCTCGCTCCTGTTGAACCCTATGAAAGGGAGGTTCATGCGGAAGATGTGGATTATGGATTTGATGACTCTGGTCCTACAATCTTTTTTGCAGAGGTCGATGGAAACCTTGCCGGGAGAATCAAAATGCTCAGATGGTGGAATCAATTTGCCTATGTGGATGATATTGTCGTGAACCCGGAATATCGTGGCAGGGGGATCGGGCGTACACTACTTGAGCGTGGCATTCAGTGGGCACATGAAAATAATTTTCCCGGCGTTATGCTCGAAACGCAGGATGACAACGTACCCGCTTGCACACTCTACGAAAGCTGCGGATTTGCATTAAGTGGCTTTGATCGAAATATCTACAGAGCCATCAACCCGCATACAAAAGAAACCGCCTTGTTTTGGTATCTGGTTTTCTAATTCATTCGCGCCGAGCGGATGCATTTGGTTTTTCGGTGCCGCAGTCGAAGCGTCTATCTCTATATAAACATTATGCTTAACATCCAAAACCTCTCCACCTCCTATGGATCCCGCCGCATCCTGCACGACATCTCGCTCGAAGTGCAAAGCGGTGAAGTCCTTGCGCTGATCGGGCCGAACGGCGCGGGCAAGTCAACTCTCATCCGCGCCGCGAGTGGAGTCATCCCCTACGCAGGTCACGTACGCACGAACGGAGATGATCTTGCCTCGCTGTCCACACTTCGGCGCGCAAAATATATCGCAACAGTGCCGCAGGCTGTCTCGTTACCTCCTGCCTACAGTGTTTGGGAAACCGTTCTCCTCGGACGGACGCCCTATCTGGGGTTTCTCGGTCAGCCATCTGAAAAGGACGAGGAGATCGCGCGTCAATCACTTGCACGCGTGAGCGCGCTGCCATTTGCGGACCGCCGCGTCGGCGAACTCTCTGGGGGTGAACAGCAGCGAGTTTTGCTGGCGCGCGCACTATGTCAATCCACGCCAATCCTTTTGCTCGATGAACCTACTGCACATCTCGATCTGCAATACCAGGTCAGTCTGTTGGAATTAGTGTCTGAGCTTGCGCATAAGGATAATCTTGCTGTGCTGGTCGCTTTGCACGATTTGAATCTCGCTGCCCATTACGCAGACCGCATTGCGCTGATGGTCGCTGGTATCATCAAAGCCATGGGGAAACCAAAGGATGTACTGCTGCCAGAATTAATTCAGGAAGCCTATTGCCTGCCTGTGCAGGTGGTCCAGCATCCATTCCTGGATTTGCCGTTGGTATTGCCTGAGACCAGGAAATAAGAAATTCTACATGTCATCCTGATGGAGCGTTTGCTGCGACCGAAGGATCTGGGTTGGCATAGTAGAGACTCTTCGCTCAAAGCGACATGAAAGAGAGTGATGAAAAGAGCTTCCGGGATTTTGTCTCAGAAGCTCCTTATTTACCAATTACCAGTCCACCAGCCTACCCCCATCTCCACTTGGTGCCCTCTTTACTGTCCTCAATCGTCACACCGAGTTCCTTTAATTGGTCGCGTATCAGATCAGACATTGCCCATAATTTTTGCTTGCGTACTTCGCTTCGTACTTCCACGAGCAGGTCAATAAATTTATCTGCATCACCGGAGCCTTGTTTCTCCTGCAAGCGCAGACCGAACACACCTGTCAGTTCGCGCAGGGTTGCCTGCACAGGCTTGAGCTGTTCATCGGTGGCGCTGTTGTCGCGAGCCGTGTTGATGGCTTTGACAAGTTCATGCAGTGCGGCGAGGGCAAGCGGTGTATTGAAATCATCGTCCATGGCGTCGGTGAAGGATTGCTTTGTGGTCTGCGCCTGGGTTGCAAGCGCGGCGACGGCCTCCGCGGAATGTCCCTTTGCGGAGGCGGGAGCCGGCCGAAAAGCGGATTTGATGCGCTCGAGGGATTTTTCCGCGGCGTTCTGTGTCTCATCACTAAAGATCAGAGGCGCGCGGTAATAACTCATGAGCACGAGCATCCGCATCACATCGGCATCGCGCTTTGTCAGGAAGTCCTTGATGCTTGTGAAATTGCTTAGCGACTTGGACATCTTCACACCGCCAACAAGCTGCAGCATGCCATTATGCACCCAGTAGCGGGCAAATTGCTTGCCTGTGTAGGATTCGGTCTGCGCGATCTCATTTTCATGGTGAGGGAATATAAGGTCGTTGCCGCCG
>JANMSY010000651.1:0-6424 GCA_031389865.1 Anaerolineales bacterium
GCCAAGTGCCTGCTCATCTGCGAGTGCCAACCAGACCGTCCATTCCTTATCATCTGCTAACCCAGACCAGCCTACCTGGATCACGTCCCAATCCTCAGGGACGGTTGGATGCCAGTACGGCGCTTCTCCCAATGCGCGGAAGATCATATTCGAGAGACTCCCAAGATAGGCATTATCTCCGCTGCCGACTCGACGAATGGTCACGCCTGCTGGCGCTTCCACGTCAGGGATATTTGGTGATCGGAGATCCAGTAACGCGTCCACGCGCTCCTTACCAAAACCGAGATCGAACATGGCACCGAGCACATCCCTGTCCGCTGCGGAGAGATACATGTAATGATGGAAGTTTCCCTTCTTTACCCAGTCATCACCGAGCCGAGCATACAGATCCTGGAGCAGCACGGGATTTTCACCTTCTGCCAGCGCATACCCGGGCAGATACACATAGCCAGATCGACCCCACGGATGGGTGGTTGTCTCGCCGAATAGATAGGCGACCATCCTGCCATCGCGAAACGCGGCATATCCACTTTTGAGCTTTTCCCTCCAAAGCGCTTCTACAGCTTTGACTGCAACTTGCGGATCTTCAAATCGCGCGGGTAGGGAAGGTAGAGTCTTGCGGTTGCGCTTGTGTCTTATCGCCAGAAGTCTTCCCGCATCGGGAATCATTTCATTTGTAAACGGTACTACTTCAGTTTTCATTTTGTCTCTCGTTCCTCAACCTTGCGAGGGTCTCAAACCTTCGCAAGGCTGTTTGCTGCTAATCCGCTGCCTGGGCTTCAGGCTCCTCTTCCTTTACTTCGGTGCCAACCGCTTCAGCCAGGCCATACTGTGTTTCCAGGTCGTGGCGGAACTGCTGTGTGTAGAGGCGATAGTAATGCCCGCCCAGCTTGAGCAGTTCGGCGTGCGTGCCCTGCTCTGCGATTCGCCCGTTTTCAATGACAAGGATGCGATTGGCACGGCGTATCGTTGACAGGCGGTGTGCAATGACGAACGAAGTGCGTCCCTTCATCAATGCCTCCATGCCGCGCTGGATGAGCGATTCGGTCAGGGTGTCCACCGATGAGGTGGCTTCGTCCATGATGAACAGTTCTGGACGGGCCAGTACCGCTCTCGCAAGACTGATCAACTGTTTCTGTCCAACCGACAATAAGTTACCGCCTTCGCCCACGTTTTGCTGATAGGCCCTTTCGAGAGTCACAATAAAATCGTGCGCACCCGCGATCTTTGCGGCCTCGATCACTTCCTCGTCGCTCGCGCCCAGGCGTCCATAGCGGATGTTGTCCTGGATACTGCCCGAGAAGAGATGCGGCGTCTGCAGCACGATCCCGATTCGGCTGTGGATGGATGCGAGCGTGTAATCCATGTAGTTATGCCCATTGATGTAGATCGTCCCCTCAGTCGGTTCGTAGAATCGGCACAGGAGATTCACAAGCGTGGATTTTCCTCCGCCGGTCGGCCCGACCAGTGCGATCATTTCGCCGGGCTGCACCTTCAGTGAGAAATCGGTGAGGACGGGCTTGCGGTCTTCATAGTAAAAGTTGACATGCTCGAACTTGATCTCGCCCATCAGCGTTTCCGCGGCGATGGCATCCGGTCTATCATGGACATCGGCCGGGGTATCCGCTAATTTAAAGATCCTCTCTGCTGACGCGATGGAGTGCTGCATTTCTGCATAGACACGCGCCAGGTCCTGGATGGGCCACATCATGAACGTCAGATACGAGACAAAGGCCTGGATACCGCCGATGGTCATAAGACCCAGCGTGATCTGCGTACCGCCATATCCTACGATGAGCCCCAGCGCCACTGCAGCGATCATCTGCACAGCGGGCAGGAAGAGAGCTGAGAGCCACGCCGCACGGAAAGACGCTTTGTACATCTTCGTGGTCAGCTGCTGGAATTCCTTGGTATTCTCGTCCTCCCGCAGTAAACCCTTTACTACGCGTACGCCCTGAAAATTCTCATTGAAGGCACCTGTGATCTTTGAATTGGTGCGGCGCGAGACGCGGTATTCCACGAGGATCCTCTTGCGGAACTGAATGGCGATGTAGATCATGACCGGGATGATGGTGAAAACAATCAGCGCCAGCCGCCAGTTGATGATTGCCATGAACGTGATGGAGGTGATGATGTTCATGATCGCCCAGGTGACATCCACCACGCCCCAGGTTAGCAGGTCGGAGACACGGCCGGTATCCGATGTGACGCGGGCAATGAGGCGTCCCACCGCATTTTGCGCGTAATACGAGAGAGATAGATCCTGCAGATGGTTGAACAACAACTTGCGCAGGTCATACTGCACACGTTCGCCCAGCACGCCCGCAAGATAGATGAATATGAACACAAATCCAGCCTGCAAAATCTGGAAACCACCATAAATGGTCGCCAGCCTCATCAACACGGATTTGTCCTTCAACGTAATGCCGGTGTCCACGATCTGCTTGTTGAGATAGGTGAAGTAGGCATCCAATATGGATGTCAACATAATGGTGATGAGAAAGCCTACAACCCATTTCCAGTGCGGCTTGAGCAGCGTTAAGATGCGCTTGAATACAGGCGCGGTCAGTTGTGATGTAAATTCTTCCTCTTCAAGTTCAATAAGTTCGTCAGCCATTTTTCATTCTCCGTAATATGTCGTTATCATGTCGTTGCGAGCGTAGCGAAGCAATCTCATCGTCGCTAGTACTCCAACAAGATTAAGTCGGAAGGTGAGACAAGGGAAGAATCGAACTTTCTACCCTACAGTTTTAGATTGTTCGAGTACTAGTGTTCACTGAATCACTGAAGATTGCTTCGTCGGGATTTCGATGCTGAAGCATCTCAACCCTTCTCGCAACGACATGGTCCCTAATTCAGACTGGATATCTCATTCTCCAGCTCTTCATCGATCCTGGTCTGGATGTCATAGATCTTGCGGTACATTCCATCCTTTTGAGACACCAGTTCTTCATGTGTTCCCATCTGAACGACCTCGCCCTTATCCAATACAAGGATCAGGTCTGCGATCATCACCGATTGGATGCGGTGTGCGATGATGAAGGTCGTACGGTTTTCCATCAGTTCATGCAGGGCATCACGGATCGCCGCTTCTGTCTCGGTATCCACAGAGGATGTTGAGTCGTCCAGGATCAGGATGCGCGGGTTCTTCAAGAGTGTACGTGCAATGGTCACACGCTGCTTCTGCCCGCCGGAGAGCGTCACGCCCTTCTCACCGACCAGCGTGTTGTAACCATCCGGGAAGGACAGGATCACATCATGAACGGCGGCAGCTTTGGCGGCGCGCTGCACTTCTTCGTCTGAAACGCTGCGCCCAACGCCATAGGCAATGTTCTCGCGTATCGAGCGGCTGAACAGGAACGGTTCCTGCTCCACTGTGCCGATCTGTTTTCGCAGGTAGGCACGTGAATAATCCTTGAGCTCAATGCCATCCAGCAGGATCCGTCCACTTGTATATTCGTGGAACCTCGGCAGGAGGTTGACAAGCGACGTCTTGCCGGAACCCGTTGACCCTAGCAATGCGATTGCCTGTCCAGGCTGGATGCTAAACGAGATATCCTTGAGGACAGGCTTCTCTCCGTCTGAATAGATGAACGAGACATTCTCGAAAACCAGCTCGCCTTTGGCTGGACCGTCGGGCTGCACCTTGCCATCGAACAGCGGTTCGCGAGCCTGCTTGACGATTTCCATGAGGCGGCCGTAGGACACCATGCCCGTCGAAGCCGAAACGATGATGCGTCCCAGGTTGCGGATGGGCCAGATCAGCCAGACCACGAGTCCAACATAGGCAATGTACATACCCACGGTGATCTCTCCATCAATTGCCATGGTGGCGGCATATACAAACCCGAACAGCATCTGCAAACCCAGCACAATGTCTGAAAGCGGCCAGAACAGTGAGTGCATGAGGAGCAGGATCTTTCCCTTCAGGTATTTGCCCCAGTTATCCTTTTCAAACTTGCCTTTTTCGTATTCCTGCCGTGCAAAGGCCTTGACCACGCGTACGCCCGTCAGGTTTTCCTGCAGAGTAGTGGAGAGGATCGCTTCCTGGGCCTGGTATTCCTCGTATGCCTTGGTCACTTTTTTGAAGAACCATAGCGACACCAGCAGCATGAACGGGATCACAACCACCGAGACCAGTCCCAGTTTAACGTTGAGGTTCAGGATCGCGATGAAATTGATGATGAACAGCAGGACAATGCGTCCCATGCCGATGCCCTGTTCACTGAAAAAGCGGCGCAGAGCATCCACATCGGAGGTAACGCGTTCGATCAGGTCACCGGTCGGGGTGGTGGCGTGATAAGAGAAGCTCAAGCGCTGGATGTGGTCAAAGAGGAAGTCGCGCAGCCGACGCGTAATTCCCTCGGCGGTGTAGGCAGCCAGACGTCCGGAGAGAAATGAGAATCCACCTTCGAAGAGGGCGAGTCCCATAAATCCCGCACCGATCCAGATGAAGGTTTGAGTCAGGTTGGCACCAAGGAGTTTACCCTCCGTCAGCACATCATCGGCAAAAAAGCGCAGCAAAAGATAGGTAAATGTCTTGGCAAGCGCCGAACCCGCCAGCGACAGCGTCGCGGCCAGGTAGGGGAGGCGGTAATCTGCCATCATTTGCCAGAGGCCCTTGAGGCGATTCTCCTGCAGGGTTTTGCGGAAGTCAAACGTAAGGGTTGGTTCGAGTGTGGTCATTCTCATTCTCCATCATGTCATTGCAAGGGCGTTCAGTGCCCAAGACAATCTCAAAAACAATTAAACAAAAAGGCCGTGGTGAGTGCACCACAGCCTAAAAAACTCAGGACAGATGAGACCTAGTGTCGGTCTACAGGCGCACTTCGAGAAGGTAATGTACCAGCGAAATCTGGGCTGGTGAAGAACTTGGTGAGAATAAAGATGCTCATGCAGTGCGCTCCTTTCTTGGAATTGCTCACTTATGTTATTTTAAGTAAAGCTTTTCGAGTTTACACCGTGCCACGGGAATGTGTCAAGGATTTTGGTGGAAGTAATTTCCCGTCTTTCATGGCGTCAAACATTCTCAACCTGCGCGGCAAGGTTATTCATCCATTTTCGAGAACGATATCTCATCACGCCTAGAATCCATTTCGTTGCCTCCTCAGACATTGCAAAGAGATACACAAGATAAACGGGGAGGTGGAAGACAAAGGCAGCCAGGTATGCCATGGGTACGCCAACGATCCAGATGATGAGCCCATCCAAAAAGAGTGAGAAGCGCGTGTCGCCGCCCGCGCGCAGAATGCCGACCACGATGGTCATATTGTTGACGCGTATCCACAAAAAGAACGTCACAACGTTGATGATGCGACCAGCATTCTCGATCACTTCAGGGGAAACGTTGTACAGCGACAGGATCGGAACCTTGACCAGTTGCAGCATCGTGCCGATCAATATCCCACCGAGGATGCCGAGCCCGATGGACCGGCCTGCATACACAAACGCTTCGTCCTCCCTGCCCGCGCCGATGCGATTGCCCACCAAAACGGAAGTGGCATTCGAGATCCCTATAAACAGCACAAACGCAACCTGCTCGATCGTGCTGACGATATTCATCGCGGCGAAGGAACCTGTTCCCATGCGGCCGTAAATAACGTTGTATGTGGTGATCCCCAGGGACCAGAACAACTCGTTCAGAATCACAGGCAGCATCGGTCGGATGACCCGGCCTACAAATGCCGCGTCGAAATCCGTCAGCTCACGCAGCGACGCGGCGACGGGCGATTTCTGTATATAAGTCACCGTGATTAACGTAACGCACTCAATTGCCCTCGCAATCACCGCCGCGATCGCCACGCCTTGAATGCCAATTTCCGGCAAGCCGAATTTTCCGAAGATCAGTGAGTACGAGAGGAATGTGCTGATGAGCAATGCGATCACGCTGATAATGGTCGGCGTTTTCACATCACCTGTGGAACGCATCACCAATGCGTAACTGAACGTGATCGCAAAGAACAGGAACGTCCACGAAAACGTGCGCATGTAGCTGGCACCCAGCTGGATCACTTCCAAATCTTTTGAATAAATACCCAGGATCTGGTAGGGAAGAAATTGTGCAAGCGCAAAGAATATCAGGCTGGCGGAGATCGCCAGCATCAAACACAGCCCCAGGACACGCCGCAGGTTCGGCACATCGCGTCGACCCCAGAACTGTGCAGTGAACATTGCCGCACCGCTGATGATCCCAAAATGGACAAGGTTCAACAGGAACGCAACCTGTCCCGCCAGCCCGACCGCGGCAACAGATGCCTCGCCTTTTTGCCCCACAAACACAACGCCCAGCATATTCAGGCCTGAGAACATCAATTGCTGAATAATGATCGGCACCGCGATCCTGCGCATTTCCCGAAAATATTCAACATCACGATAGAAACCCAATACCCGATTGATCACACCGCCTCCGTACGAAGATTGCATT
>JANMSY010000672.1:0-5527 GCA_031389865.1 Anaerolineales bacterium
GCGAGGGCAAACAGGTCAACGGTTTTACGGATGTCATCTTTTGCCCAATGCTTGTCAACCAGACTGCCCGTCTCCTGCTCGAGATGCTCCAAAAAAATCTAAGCGGCCTGTATCATGTCGTTGGCGCGCAACCAATGAACAAGTATCAGTTTGGGGTGGAGATCGCGCGGATGTTTGGGTTGAACAAAAGACTTCTTTCCCCGAAATCAATCCTCGCATCCAGCCTGACCGCCCGCCGTTCCCACAATTTATGGCTGTCTGTCCACAAACTATCCACAGATTTGGGGCATTCTCTCCCCGAGTTTTCCACCGGTCTGGACCAGTTTTATACACAGCTTCAGCAGGGTTATCCACAGAAAATCAGGGGTTATCAACATTAAGCCACATTTTAAACGTAAATTACCCACAAATTCTCCCCAGGCTTACTCACAGAAAAACGGGACTTATCCACAGGATGTCATGAAAAATCTACTGAAACTTGAAGAACTCTTTTTATTCGGTCTTGCGCTATTTCTTTTTTCTGGATTGGATTACGGATGGGGCTGGTACGCCCTGATGTTTTTCGCTCCCGATTTGAGCATGCTCGGCTATCTTGCCAACCCGCGCCTCGGCGCCCGCACCTATAACCTGGTCCACCACCAGGGGCTTGCGGTGGCGCTTTACGTTTTGGGCTACCTTCTCACAAACCCTGCGCTCATGTTTGCCGGCACACTCCTGCTCGGTCACTCCAGCTTTGACCGCGTCCTCGGCTATGGATTGAAACACGAAGACGCATTCCAGAACACACATTTGGGCGTGATTGGGAAATCCAGCTAACCACAGACCCACATGGCCTCAAACATTACGAAGAAAACAGCTGTATTGTTGGAGTCTGGCAAAAATCAGAATATTTTTGCTTTCCTTATTTTGCTGATTTTCTTCGTGTTTAGCGCCTTCAGCGTTCAGGGCAGGGATAGGACAACCGATGAACCCAGGCACTATAAATATGGGATGAACATCCTGAACGGCAATTCTACGCGCTTTGACGACAGCAAAATGCCCGTCTCTGCCTGGAATGCGCTGCCTGCCAAGATCGCCGAGTCTCTTCCCCAAGGAGTCTTAAAAACACTCTTATCGAAATATATCGTTGCCCGACTCATGACTACGCTGTTTTCCATGCTCACCGGATTCGTTGTCTTTGTGTGGGTGCGGAAATTGTATGGCTTCATTCCAGCATTATTCTCGCTGAGCCTGTACGTCCTCGACCCAAACATTATCGCCCATTCACAACTTGTCACCACGGACATGTATGTGACAGGTATGATCCTGATCTCCTCCTATTGGCTCTGGAAATTTGCAGAGAGTCGACGATGGCAGGATGGTCTGATCTTTTCAGTGATGTTGGGCTTGACGCAACTGACCAAATACACAGCGCTTGCACTTTATCCATTATTCGCAGCTGCCTTGCTTGTGCACGATTGGACTCTTCTCAAAACTGCCTTTCAATCTGAAGGCAGGCGTGCTGTTGTGCGGGAAGCAACTCGATACTTGAAATATCCGCTGATGGTGCTTCTCGTCAGTATTCTCATTATCAACATTGGCTTTCTCTTCAACGGAACATTTGAATCGTTTAGTGAATACCAGCTCCGCTCCGATCTGTTCCAGAATTTCCAGCAAAAAGTTTCCTTTATTGTTCCTACGCCATATCCGTATCTGGAGGGCCTGGATTGGGTGGTCCAGCGTGAGCGCACGGGGATCGGGTATGGCCTCATTTATCTTTTCGGCACATTGCAGGATGAAGGTTTTCCAGGCTATTACATCATCGCTTCCTTGTACAAGGAACCCATAGCCACTCAATTGTTTATGATGGCTGCATTCATCACATATTTTCTCAGCAAGGAAAAGCGACAGACCATCTGGCGCAATGAGATCTTTTTGCTCCTACCTGTGCTGTTCTTTATGATCTACTTCAATTTTTTCTATAATGCCCAGATTGGGATCCGCTATTATCTGGTTGTCTTTCCGTTGTTATTCGTCTTTACGGGCAGTTTGTTCTCGAACTGGAAAGAGTTTCGTCTCTGGCAGAAAAATGTATCCATTGGATTGATGGTTTATCTTGTCCTTTCCGTTCTCGCCTACTATCCCTATTACATTACCTACTTCAATGAACTGATTTGGGATAGGACACAGGCCTACAAAGTCCTCGCCGACTCAAACCTCGATTGGGCGCAGAGTAAAAGCGATGTGGACCGGTATTTTTCCGAACACCCAGCCGCAAAAGCTCCCTCGGCCAGCCCCGAAAGCGGACAATTTGTCGTATCTGTGAATCGGCTGGTGGGGATTACAACCGATCCAGAGAGATTTGCGTGGCTGCGGGAAAATTTTGAGCCTGTGGGAACTGTGGCAAACTCATATCTCATTTACAATATTTCGCAGGATGATGTCATGCGTCTGTGCGAGACAACGACCTACTGTAATTAACTTCAATATGTTCTTTTCTCAAAAGGAGAAAATCATGGAAATCAAATTTGGAAATCGAACCATTGGCTTGAATCATCCTACCTATTTTATTGCGGATATCGCCGCCAACCATGATGGCGACCTCGACCGCGCGAAACTACTTATCCGCCGGGCGAAGGAAGCAGGTGCCGATGCAGCCAAATTCCAAAACTTTGATGCGCCGAAGATTGTCTCAGACTATGGCTTCAAAGCCATGAGTGGGGGGCAGGTCAGTCATCAGGCATCCTGGAAGAAATCCGTATTTGAAGTGTACAAGGGCGCGTCGATTCCCTTTGACTGGTCCATGACACTGGTGGAGGAATGCAATGAAGTGGGCATTGATTACTTCTCATCGCCGTATGACTTCACCGCGATCGATTTTCTCGACCAGTATGTGGAAGTCTATAAGGCAGGTTCCGGCGAAATCGACTGGATTGAAGCCCTGGAGCGCATGGCAGGCAAAGGCAAGCCGTTCTTTGTCGCCACGGGAGCCTCCACGATTGGCGAAGTGCAGAAGGCTGTCCATGCGATTTTGAAGATCAACAAGCAGCTGGTTTTGATGCAGTGCAACACCAATTACACCGCCAGCCCGAACAACTATGACCATTTGCATGTCAACGTGTTGAAAACGTACGCGACCATGTTCCCCGACGTGATCCTGGGACTCTCCGACCACACCCATGCCGTCGCCCCGGTTCTGGGCGCGGTGACGCTTGGTGCGCGCGTCATTGAGCGTCACTTCACCGACAGCAATGACCGTGAAGGCCCCGACCACAAGTTCGCCATGGACCCCGATAAATGGGCGAAGATGGTCGAAGAGACGCGCCTGCTCGAGCGTGCGCTGGGCTCCTCCGATAAATTCATCGCAGAGAATGAGATTGATACCGCGATTGTGCAACGCCGCTGTCTGCGCGCCGCACGGAATATCAAGGCAGGCGAAGCCTTCACCCGCGACATGATCGATGTGTTACGTCCTGCAGCTCCAGGCGCGATCAAACCTGACCAGATCGAAAATGTCATTGGCGCGAAGGCGTTATATGACATGCCCCTGGGCAAGGAACTGCGCTGGACGGATCTGGGCGCGGCGTGAGTTTCTTTACCACGAAGGGCACAAAGTGTCACAAAGGATTCTTTGTGAAGAATTAAAACCTTTGTGTACCTTCGTGACACTTTGTGGTTAGATTTTTCATGCGAATTATTTACTTTTCAAAAAACTACACCCCCCACGACCACAGGTTTCTGTCTTCATTATCCAGGACGAAGCATGAGATATTCTATTTAAGACTGGAATCAAACAAACGTCAGGTTGAAGACCGCCCTGTCCCTGAGAATGTCCATCAGATCCTGTGGGCTGGCGGACAGCGCGAGTTTCGCTGGAGTGACCTGCCGCGTTTGGTCTTTGAACTTCGAAGAATCATCAGGAAGATCCAGCCTGACGTCATCCACGCGGGACCGATACAAACCTGCGCATTCATTGCGGCACTGAGTGATTTTCGTCCCATTTTGACGATGTCCTGGGGCTATGACCTTGTACAGGATGCAGATCGAAATTCATGGATGCGATGGGTGACACGCTATACACTCCAACGAAGCGCCTTCTTCATAAGCGATGCCCAATTCACGCGTGACAAGGCTGTTGCATTTGGGATGAATCCTGAACAGACAGTAATTTTCCCCTGGGGAACTGATATCGAACATTTCACTCCTAAAACCTTCAAACGTTCAAACATTAAAACATTCACACTGTTCTGCAGCCGCACCTGGGAACCTATCTATGGTGTGGATGTCCTGGCGAAGGCGTTTGTCGAAGCGGGAAGTGTGGATCCTGATGTACATCTCATCCTGCTGGGCGGAGGATCGCAGGGAGCGAAAATCCGTCAGATTTTGATGAGCGGCGGCGTGATGGACCGGGTCCATTTTGGGGGACAGGTGAGCCAAAAGGACTTGCCGCGCTGGTATCACATGGCAGACCTCTACATTTCTCCTTCGCACGTGGACGGCTCATCGGTGACGTTGATGGAGGCGCTGGCGAGCGGACTCCCGTGTCTCGTTTCGGATATCGCGGGCAATAAGGAATGGGTCGAGGATGGCGTCAACGGCTGGTTGTTCCGGGATGGGGATGTGGATGATCTCGCCGAAAATATACTGAACGCCATGAAGAATCGCAGATCATTTAAGAAAATCAGTGAAGCCGCGAGGAAGACAGCAGAACAGAAAGCGGATTGGAAGAAGCATTTTGGTAAACTTCTTGAAGTCTATAATGTCATTGCGAGGAGCGAACGATAGTGAGCAACGACACTTGCACCGCACGCAAGTGCAGGTGAGCAATCTCCGTCAATGTTGGCGAATGTTTGTCTTGAGGGAGATTGCTTCGGGCTAACGCTCTCGCAATGACATGTTAACTCGAAGCGAATCAGATATCGGCTGAGAAGGAGGCGTGCGTCAGTGTAGGTAAAGCTCGAAGCATTGGAATTTTTGGAGGATTATTATGTTGACGTTTGAAAAACTGGCCGAAGGGTTTTGCAATTTGGGTGTGGAAGATGGCGATACACTGCTCGTCCACAGTTCGTATAAATCGTTCGGCGAAGTGGACGGCGGACCGCAGACTGTGATCCGCGCGCTGGATGCGGTGCTCGGCGTGGAGGGGACCTTGATCATGCCAACGTTTAATTTTGATTTCAATAAGGGCGTGCCATGGGATGTGCGCACAACACCATCCAGGATGGGCGTGCTAACCGAACTGGTGCGAAAGGACCCGCGCGCCAAACGAGTCTTTCATCCGTTTTATTCATTTGCGATTTTGGGGAAGCACGCCGGCATGCTTGGGAGCCTGCGATACAAGAGCAGTTACGAACGCAATTCTCTATTTGGCAAACTGCGTGACCTGGATGGGAAGATCATGGTGATTGGGTTGTCGTATACGAATAGCATGACCTTCTTCCATCACATCGAGCAAATGGAAGGCGTGGATTATCGTTTCCTGAAACAGTTCACGGGTGAAGTGACCGATTGGGACGGCAATACATATACCGACACCTTCGAGATGCTC
>JANMSY010000719.1:0-4933 GCA_031389865.1 Anaerolineales bacterium
TTTCCTGCTTCTACTTCATAACGGAACTTGCGCGCCGCCGATCCGCTGGACGTGAAGAGGCTGGCCTGGTTGCCATAATTTCCACTGTTGACAAGGTCAATGGCTTCATCCACTGTGTTGACATGCATCAGACTCAGCACGGGACCAAAGATCTCTGTTTTGGATATCTCACTGCCGCGCGGCACATCTGCCAGAATGGTTGGCTTGACGAAGTGACCACCTTCATAGCCCTGAATGGAGGTCCCGCGTCCATCGACCGGGACGGATGCTCCCTCCCGGTCGCCGAGTCCGATCAACTGTTCGACCCTGGCCCTCGACGCGGCATTGATCAGCGGTCCCATCTGAACACCGGAGTCCATGCCGTAGCCCACCACGCGCGTCGACGCCGCATCACAGATCAGCTCGGTGAAGGTATTGCGCGCCTCTGCCACGGTCACCGCGAAGGAGACCGCCAGGCAGCGCTGTCCCGCACAGCCGAAGGCAGAGTCGGCGATGATCTTGGTCGCCATTTCCATGTCGGCATCCGGCAGCACAATGACGGGATTCTTCGCCCCCCCTTGCGCCTGCACGCGCTTGCCATGCGCGGCGGCTGTGGCGTAAATATATTTCGCGACATTGGTCGAACCCACGAATGTCACCGCGCGAATGGCGGGATGCTCGAGGATCCCATCCACTGCATCCCTGGCTCCATTTACCAGATTCACAACGCCCTCCGGGAATCCCACCTGCTCGATAAGCTGGAAGATGAACTGCATGGTCATCGGCACTTTTTCAGAAGGCTTAATAATGTAGGTGTTGCCTGCGGCCAGGGCATACGGCAAATACCAGAAGGGGATCATGCCGGGGAAGTTGAACGGTGCGATCGTGGCACACACGCCCAGCGGCTGGCGGATCATGAGTTCATCGATGCCGGGGGCAATATCCTCCACCAACTCGCCTTTCATCATCATGGGCATGCCACAGGCAACTTCCACGTTCTCATAGGCGCGGACCATTTCGGCTTTGGCTTCCTCGAAGGTTTTGCCGCATTCGTTGGTGATCAACCGCGCGATCTCATCGCCGTTGCTGCGCAGTAGATCCCGTAATTTGAACAGATACTGCACACGATCCTGCACCGGAGTTCGCCTCCACGATGGGAACGCATCATTTGCCGCTTTGGCTGCGATGTCCACAATGTCTTTTCCGCACAAGGGAGTCTTGGCGATACACTCACCCATTGCAGGGTTTATCACGTCGAAGTATTCTTTGACGTCTGGCTTGATCCATTCGCCGTTAATGTAATTTAGGATTTCCATTTCTTATCAAACCTCACCTACGATGCGACCTGCACCGATCAATCCCATTCCAATGTTCATATCGTTTTCCTCTCCAGACCTTTATTGATATCGGGCGACTGAACCCGTCCGCGTGATAGAAAATATCGTTCCTTCTTCAAGGACTGTTCATACTCCGCCCGCACAGCCTTGACACTATCCATCGTGGATACCTCGGCCACAGCCACGTCCCACTACAGCCGTTACGATTTGGACCGGGTCAGATAGCCTAAACCACTTTGACCATCCATAATAATTTCCAGATGACAGCCGGGACGTTCCGTTGGAATATGGATGACTTTGATGCAGCGGCTGGCCTTTGTTTGTTCGGAAATAATTTTTTGCATCTGGTTTTCAGACTCCCTGATGAAATCCCAATTTAAGTGATCCCCGGATTCCTCCGGGTAGACCGCCAGGGGGTAGATTTGTGCTTCCACCAGGTCCTGAAAGAAATGAGTCCCATAGGAGGGTTCGGCACTGAAGCCACCCTGGTTGCTGGCTACTTCCACCAGGGCGCGCGTATTGAATATGTCGGCATAGGTGACGGGTACTCCTTGCATTGAATCTGACGATCCCCAGCGGCCAGGACCCATCAAAATAAAAGGACGCTTTTCCAATGAGCTGTTTAGCTGCCCGATACAACGGGCTACTTCAGAATGATCCTTGAGGGTATCCAATTGATAATAGGCTTCTGAGTCAACGTAGATAATGTATTCGATCTGACTCACGCGCCCTTGAGGCACCATCCGTGTGCAAAGCAAAATTTTATCCTGGGCTGCCAGATCCGTTGGGATGGACTGGACCTCACGACTATCAGCGCTAAACTGGTTTTGTGGACGACATTGCAGCAGGCAGAAATTAAGGTTCGGTTTATCCACACTGCCGCTTTGCGGCGTGCTTCGCGGGTCGCCTGCGGGCGTGAGCGAAACGGCAAATTCAATATCCACGGGCTGTTCATATTGTTGTGCGAGGCGGGTCAGAACCGTTTTCATCACCGACACAAACCCACTGCGTTGCAGGAGCCCGTCAAAGGTCAATATCAGTTGCGCCGGGTCAATGCTCCGACCAATGGAAAGTGGTGGACGGACCGTCTCCCCATCATCCACCGAAACCAACCAGCGCAGGGGATAGTAATCGGACGCCAACAACGATCCAACCGGCACAGTGGTCAGTGTATTTTGTTCCAGATCAAGTGCATCCACGAAATGCTGCGAGTAGTATCGGATGGCTTTTGGCGTCACATCCGGGCGGAGTTGCGGATGGCTGAGGTTGATCATACGAGGATAATCGCCGGCGATACGATCCACCGCGCGGGTTCCCAGTCCCATCACCAGCCGCGCAAAACCTTCTTCACGCTTGAAGCGCGGATTCCATACAATGGGACTGTAGCTATAGGCTACACCGGCCAGCGCTGGGAAATAGTATTGGCGGTAGTGTTCTCCCTGCACCTCCTGCAATAGGATCGCCATACGCTCATCGTAATCCAGCAGACCCACGCGGCGACGATAGATGAGCGCATCCGGGCCAAAGACACTGGCGTAGATCTGGCGGATGGCCAGAGTCAGGTCACGCAGATTCTCTTTGATGGTTCCCTGATTCGGGCAGAAAATACTCATGTATTTTCCCGCAAATGACATGCCAAAATTGTCTTCCAGCAGACTGGAGGAACGGACGATCAAAGGCTTTTTGCCCACCTCGCGCAGTATCTCACGCAGTTGATGAGCAACTTCCTCCGGGAAGCGCGCCGATGCATATTTTTCCTGGACCTTTGGGTAATCTGCGCGGATCTGTTCAGCAGTTTTGTATTTCTGGTTCAGGAATTCCAGTTGGTTGGCTGCCATAAAATCATAGAAGACATCTGCACCGATAAAGTAGGAACTTGGCAGGGAGATTTTCTCAAAGATCTCAGGCGCAGTGTTCTGAAGAATCTTGTACGCCAACAGCATGCCGGCGGACTTGCCTCCAATTTTTCCGGTGCCAATGCGGCGTTCAAGGATATTATTGAAGTCTGTAGCATTGAACCAACGCCTGGCAATATGAATAAAGGCCAACTGGTCACTGACCAGGCTTTTGAGCAGCACGACACATAGTTCCTGCAGGTGGTGATTTACAACAGCGCGCTCTTCTTCTGGAAGCGCTTCATACTTTTCAGCCTGCCTTAACACCATTTCCAAGGGTGCCAGTTCCGGGTTGAACGGCAGGCTGTGGTCCGGGGCGATGCTCCCACCATCCGCTTGAGGGGACCGCAACTCATCCAGGATATGATAGAGGATCTCGATGGGCAGGTTATACGCGAAGTAGAAATCGGTCAGGGTTCTGCGCACACGGCTCCAGCGCAGGTCCCACTGCTGGGCATCCTCTTCCAAAAGACCGTTGTATATTCCCTCACGCTGCTGGGAAAGCACAGCCTTCTCTTTCACCTCCGCATCGAATCGCTGAGGTGTGATGATCCCCCGTTGGAATAATTCATCCCGCATACGGCGGCGGATCGCTGACGCAAGCATTGGATACTGGGCGATCAGCAGGTAGATATCCAGGATCTTGGATGATTCAGGCGGAGTATGCGTATGCGACATTATAGGTACCTGTACGATCTCACCATGCTTATGCATGGTGAAACTCTTCATAACATGATTTTTGTGATTATAGTCCATGCGCAACCACGCAAACGGAGTGTTTCATAAGGCTCATTGGGAGTTGCCGTGATTCTGCTAACAAGGGATTGCCAAATCCCGTCCATGCAGGAACTACACTGGCATTTGCCGCGAATCTGGCGGCTGGATTTGTCAATCCAGCCGAGCATCACGGCGGTTCCCAGATAATCTTTCTTAAAAGGGAGCGCGGTGCGAATCCATACGGTATTTGTTAATGATTTACCGGCTTCCCACGTGGCTCACAGAGCTTTCATCTTTTTCCTACCCAGCCAGCGTCTTCGTGGAATCCCTGCCTGGCTCTTCTGGATTTCCCCCATTGGGGATTTCAAAAGAAATCTTTACAATATCCATACGAACGAAGTTTGCGTCAGGACGCCTATTCCCGGCCTGGCCATCATTTGGAGGATTCGTAATGAGTGAAAGACAGGATAGTCTTCAGCAGTACGTCAGTGATATGCTGGCGGTGGAGCGCCACATTTTGCCGGCGCTCGAGAACCAAAGCAAAGACGATCGTATGGCGCAGCACCCCGAGGCTAGCCGCCTGGTGAACAAAATTGAAGCTACCGTTCGCAGCCATATCAACGGGCTCGAACAGCATCTTGAGAACCTGGGAGGTGATCCCGCTTCCCCGGTCAAGAGCGCAGTGACCGCGGTGTTAGGAGTGGCTGCCAGTGTGATCGAAAAAGTGCGCACGGATCCGGTTTCGAAGAACCTGCGCGATGATTACACCGTGCTCAACCTGGCCGCTATCAGTTACACCATGCTTCATACCACTGGCCAGGCCCTGATGGATGATCAGACCGCCGACCTCGCGGCGACATTTTTAATGGACTACACTCCCTTGATCACTGAGATCAACGAGGTTATCCCTGAGGTCGTGGTCAGCGAACTGCGGGATGAGACTGAAGTGCTCAACCCCATGGCTGCCCAGCGAGCGATCGAGCGAACACAGCAGGCCTGGGATGG
>JANMSY010000030.1:0-4487 GCA_031389865.1 Anaerolineales bacterium
AGAGAAAGCCATGTTTGAAAAATCTGCTGCATCGGTAAAAGAGACACACGATGCGCTGAAGAAATTGGTGACACTGTAGTGTTGAACGTAGGTCGAATATCAACATGATGTTCGACTTTTGGCCTTTAAAATGCTTGTTTCATAAAAGGAGTTGATCATGATTCTGCACGAAAAACTCTCTGCCCAATTGCCTGCCTGGCGCGAACGAATCAGGACTCTCGCCAAGGAACACGGCGAAGTCAAAGTCGATGATGTGACAGTGGGCCAGATCATCGGCGGTATGCGTGACATCAAATCTCTTCTGACGGATGTCTCGTTCGTCGACCCTGCCGAAGGTATTCGTTTCCGCGGCATGTCCATTCCTGAGGTCCTCAAAAAACTGCCGAAAGCACGCGGTGGAAAGATGCCGCTCGTGGGCGGCCTGTATTACCTGTTGATGATCGGTGAAGTGCCGACCAGGGAACAGGCGATGGAAGTGGAAGCAGAATGGGCAAAGCGTGCCACTGTCCCTGATTATGTATTCAAGATGCTCAAGTCCATGCCGAAAGAGACTCACCCGATGACTCTCTTCTCGCAGGCTGTGCTTGCATTGCAGAACGGTTCGGTCTTTGCAGCGAAATACCACAGCATGAAGAAGGATGCATATTGGGAAGCTGCACTCGAGGACAGCCTGGACCTCACTGCGAAACTCCCGATCATCGCAGCCTACATCTACCGCATGAAATACTTTGGTGAAACATCCAAGCCGAAATACAATGCCAGACAGGATTACGGTTTGAATTTCGCCCGTATGATGAAGGTTTCAGACAAGAAGGGTTATGCAGAACTGGCCCGCCTGTATTTCATCCTGCACAGCGACCACGAATCTGGAAATGTCTCAGCACACACGATGCACCTGGTCGGTTCTGCGCTTTCCGATCCTTATCTCTCCTTCTCTGCTGCATTGAACGGTCTCGCCGGTCCGCTGCATGGTCTTGCCAATCAGGAATGCCTCGGCTGGTTGATCGAAGTGAAGAACAAGTTCGGCGGCGTTCCCACCCGCGATGAACTTTATAAATTTGCATGGGATACCCTCAACGGCGGACACGTGATCCCGGGTTACGGACACGCCGTCCTGCGCGTTCCTGATCCACGCTATATGGCGCAGATGGAATTCGCCAAGAAGCGCTTCCCCGATGACGAGCTCCTGCGCCTCGCGGATATGGTCTTCGATGTGGTTCCGCAGGTCTTGAAGGAGCAGGGCAAAGCCAAGAATCCCGCCCCGAACGTGGACGCCATCAGCGGCACGCTGCAATACTATTATGGGGTACGCGATTTCGATTTCTATACCGTCCTGTTTGGTATCGGTCGGGCGTTGGGTGTCACCCCCAACTATGTATGGGCACGTGCACTCGGTATGCCGATCGAGCGCCCGAAGTCGTTGACGACGAAGATGCTCGAGGATGCGGTAGCAGTTGCTACAGCGGCACAGCCTGTGCTCGAACCTGCATAGGCCTCTTCCTTACTGAAAAACGAACCCCGAGAATTTCCGGGGTTCGTTTTATTCCGTTAGCGGTAATTCGATCCTGAACTTCGTACCCTTACCGGCTTCACTTTGCACCTCAATAGTCCCGCCATGAGCGTGGACAAGTTGTCTTGTGATTGCCAACCCTAACCCAGTGTGGGTTCTATCGCTGCGGGATTTGTCGCCGCGCCAGAAACGGTCGAAGATGAAGGGCAGTTCTTCTGCCAGGATGCCTTTGCCCGTGTCGCGGACGGTAAGCTCAAGATTGGATTTGCCATCCTTGCCTTCTTTCGACCGGGCATCGAGGGAAACGGCACCACCCGTCGGGGTGTGGCGTAAGGCGTTGGAGACCAGGTTGGATAGGACCTGGTTCAGTCGATCGTAATCGGCAGTGAGCTCCAGGTTTGGATCTGTCAGGCTGGTTTTCAGATCGATATCCAGCAGGGCGGCTTGCGCAGAGAAGCTTGACGTGAGATCCTGCATGAGGTCGGCGAGCAGGAAGCGGGTGGGATGAAGCGGGAGTTGTCCGGTTTCGGCGAGAGACAGAGTCTGCAGGTCGTTGACGAGGCGGGTCAGCAACCGGGTTTCATCCAATGTAGCGTTGATATGCTCCGCTGTCGGTTGGTACACGCCGTCGATGACGCCTTCGAGATTTCCCTGAATGATGTGGAGCGGCGTGCGCAGTTCGTGGGCAATATCGGCGGTGAGATTACGGCGTTGCTGTTCGGCGCGCGCCAGATCGCCAACCATTTTGTTGAAGCGTTTGATCAACTCCCCGAACTGCGGTGAATTATCGTCGGGCACGCGTACCGAGAGGTCCCCATCGGCGACCGAATCGATGGCGTTGAAGATCTGCCTCAAGGGCCTGCCGAAACGGGAATACAGCGTATAGATGGTGATCAAGCCGAGCACACCGAAGAGGAATGGGGCGCCACATCCGAGAAGCCAGATATTTGTGACCCCCGAATATTGAGAAAAAACCCGGTACAAAAGCGCGGCCGTTCCCCCGATAAACAGAATGATCACAGCAATGAAAAAGACTACACAGGGAAAATAACGCCACCCGTTACTTTGCTGCTCGGAAGGGGGAGAGTCCATGGACATGGGGATTCCGATTAACGGTCACTTTCCAGAAAGCGATAACCGATGCCGTAGACCGTCTCGATCATGGGCTCGCCGGATGCGGTTTCGAGTTTCTTGCGCAGATTCTTAATGTGCGAGTCCACACTGCGGTCGATGCTGGATGCGGCACCGTGCAGATCGTCCAGTAACTGTTCCCGGGTGAGGGTCTGGCCTGGACGGCTGGCGAGCAGATAGAGTAATTTGAATTCGTTGGGAGTCAGCCTGACCGGGCTCCCGTTGCACGTGGCGGAATGTTTTTCCAAGTCGATCTCTAGCGCGCCTACACGGATGATGCTGGGCAATTTGACCTCACCCTGTGTTCGACGCAGCAGGGCGCGGACACGAGCAACCAGCGCACGCGGGGAAAACGGCTTGGTGATGTAGTCGTCCGCGCCGATCTCAAGACCGGTAACCTGGTCGATCTCCTCGGACAGGGCAGTCAGCATGATGATCGGCACGTCACTTTCCCGGCGCAGGATGCGGCAGACTTCGCGGCCGTCAATCTGGGGGAGCATGAGGTCGAGGATGACGAGGTCAGGTTTTTCACGGCGGGCTGCTGTCAGCGCGGATTGACCATCGCTTGCCGTCAGCACGCGAAAGCCGTGCTTCTCGAGGTAGTCGCGGGCAAGGCGGGCGACCTTGGGTTCGTCGTCAACGACCAGGATGAGCTGGGGCATAGGGTGAGTATAAAATAGAACGTCATGGAAGGGGAGTGCTGTCAAGCAGATTCCATCCATCTATCTGCCTGACAGTAACTTCACTTGGCGTGAAGATCAAGCGGCGCTGGTTTGCAGGCGACTCGCCTGGTTCCATTTTTCCACGTTCACGCCCCTGACGAGAAGCCAGGTGATCATGGAGATGCTGCCCAGGAGCCCCACAAGAAGAATGAAAAGGAAGAGCTGGTTTCCAAGCGGCGGGTAGAGGAAGGTCAGCCAGCCCAAGCCAGCGATCATCGACAACACTCCCAGCGCTCGAGGCAGGAAGCCGGATCTGAAGATCAGATAACCGTTCAGAAGCGTGGAAAACCCGAAAAAGGACAATGCGATCCCCGCACCCCGGCTATTGATATTGAGTAGAAGCAGGGCTAAGGCCTGTAACTGTGCGCTGTTGAAAACTTCAAGGTAATGCGAATCTCCCAGGACGAGCAATGGAGCAATGTAGAAGAGACGGCTCAGCGTCTTGATGGTACAGCCGATCAGACCAAAAACAAGAGCAAACAACGCGAGCCTTCCGCTTGCTGGCTTAAGTAAGATGTAAAAGAGCACGGTCTGGGCGATCTGAGATGTCATTTCAATGAGGTAGACCGTGAACCCGAGCTGGAACAAGTCTGTGTGGGCCAGAATATTGGTTGCTGTCGCCCCGGCATCGCCATCTACGATGATCCTGCCTCCGATGACCATCTGGGCGATGATTCCCGCAGTGATGGTAACCAGATAAAGGATCGCGGCGATTCGTGCATAGGCCTGTGGTGATGTTTGATTTTTCATTTGATTCTCTCCTAGAGTAGTTGTTTCCTTTTTCACTTTTGCTTTTCCCAGATCGCCCATTCTCCTGCTCCTGTCATGGGCAACCCTTCTCCAATCCATTCATCCAGCGAGCCGTCATACACGGCGACATTTTCCTGTCCAGTCAGTACATGTGCCATTGCGTTCACGGCTGCCGCAATGCCGCCGCCGCAATAGGTGATGATGCGTTTGTATTTCGACATTTCTTTTAAGCGATGCGCGAGCGCATCATTCGGTAAGAGATAATCAAAGCCTTGCTTGAAATCTCCCTGCATCAAATCCATGCAGGAAAGATTGGACGAGCCTGTGATGTGCGACCCTTCATAACTTTCGGGAGGTAATACATCGACAACGGA
>JANMSY010000330.1:0-13542 GCA_031389865.1 Anaerolineales bacterium
CCCGTTCTGTATGGATTTAGCCCCTCTGCATTCCCTACACCCTCAGACTGGGGCGCGGATATTCATGTGACCGGCTATTGGTTCCTTGATTCGGAAGGAGACTGGAATCCACCAGCGGAGTTGATCGATTTTTTACAGACGGGTCCTGCTCCGCTGTATAGTGGGTTTGGCAGTATGAGCAACCGCAAACCAGAAGAGACGGCTGATCTCGTTCTACAGGCTCTATCCAAAACTGGGCAGCGCGCCATACTGCTCTCTGGCTGGGGAGGTTTGCATAAGGCGGATTTACCGGACTCGGTCTTCATGATCGACTCGATCCCGCATGCATGGCTGTTCCCGCGAGTTACCGCGGTCGTACATCATGGGGGTGCAGGGACAACCGCCGCGGGTCTTCGGGCAGGCATCCCATCCATTATTATTCCATTTTTTGGCGATCAGCCATTTTGGGGACAACGGGTTTATGAACTGGGAGTGGGACCCAAGCCTATTCCGCGCCAGCGCTTAACCATTGATAACCTGGCCGAAGCGATTCGTGCCGCTATAACAGATGGCGAAATGCGGAGAAGAGCGGCAGCACTGGGAGAGCGTATTCAATCTGAGGATGGCTTGGCTCAGGCAGTGGCGCTCATTGAGCAGAGTATTGGAAACAAGCAATCAAAACAAATTTGAGTACAGCCCTGTATCATTGCAGAGCTGCGTATGGAAGAGTGGATAATTGTGTGGGCTTGCCCAATAGTTTCACCACGGAGTACACGGAGAACGCAGAGAAAACCTTCTAAATTCTCCGTGAACTCTGTGTTCTCCGTGGTGAGAAGAAATATGGCCCACTCTTTTAGCCACTCCCGCGTATGGCGGGTTTGTTCTGTATTAATGGAAATGGACATATAATGGAAAACTAAACCGTATCAGCATTGCTGCTTACAGAATAAACAGTAGAAAACGGAGATCCCATGCAGAGTAATAAAACTGGCTTCACCTCAACTGACGAATATATTGCAACGTTCCCCAGGGAAATACAAAAAATCCTCGAGGAACTGCGGGCCACCATAAAGGCCGCGGCTCCGGACGCGGAAGAAAAAATCAGCTATCAAATGCCCACTTTCTTTCTGAACGGTAATTTGGTCCATTTTGCGGCCTTCAAGAATCATATTGGCTTCTACCCTACACCCGCTGGAATTGAAAAATTCGAAAAAGAATTATCCCGCTATGAGGGAGCAAAAGGGTCAATAAAGTTCCCCATAGCCGAACCTTTACCACTGGAATTGATAAGCAAAATAGTTAAATTTAGAGTGACCCAAAATCTAAAAAAAGCTGAAACAAAATCAAAAAAGAAAAAGTAGTCAACTGGCGCAAACCAGTATCTTCCAGAGCGCTATATTAATGACTCACCTTACGCAGTTTATGTCTTTTAGTATGTCACCCTCCCGAAGGACACACCGCATGATTTGCTTAGCAAATCACGGTGGGTGCAGGTGTCGGGACGATGCCGTCTCGCACCGACGTGCTCGCGGCACGAACGATGTGAGCGCAGCGAAGGGTCTCTACGATAATCTCAGAGATTCTTCGCTCCGCTCAGAATGACATAGCGTAAGGTCACTTAATAACTCTTCGAACGAAGGAGTGCAGCTTTTCAACCGCACTCCTTCGTTTATCCCTTCAACATCTCGTCGTGAGTCTCGTCCTCCTCGGGCCTGGCGAGAGGCGGCATCTCAAGGATCGAATTCAGCCCGAAATGCTGCAGGAATTCAGGCGTGCTGGAATACAGGATCGGGCGGCCCGGCCCATCGGCGCGGCCTGACTCAAGGATGAGACCCTTGTTCAGAAGGCTTTTCATCATGCTGTCGCTGTTCACACCACGAATGGAGTCGATTTGCGGGCGCGTGACGGGCTGCTGGTAGGCGATGATCGCCAGCGTCTCGAGGGCGGCGCGGCTGAGGTGGCTTGTCGCTTCGAGGCCGAGGAAATGCTCGATCAGCTCGGCGAGTTGCGGCGCGGTGGTCAATTGCACGCGCCCCGCATGTCGCTGCAGTTGCAGGCCGCGACTTGATAGGGAAGCGTCCAATTCGTTGAGTGCACGCTCCACTACTGAAGCGGACACATCCAGTGCGGCTGCCAGTTGCCCATTTGTCACCGGTTCGGCCGCGACGAACAGCAATGCCTCCAGTTTTACCGAAAGTGGCAATTCGGTTTCGGTATTTTGCTCCGGGGAAGGTTGAGAGTCGCTCATGCTATAATTGCTCCGCTGTGATTCAAAAATGAATGAAATTGAAGAGAGAAAAACCAGAAAAATGGAACTAAAAAAGTCAGTTTTACCAATATTCGTATTGAGCCTTATCCTTGCATCGCTTGCCTGTAATGTCTTTGTAGGTGGACCCGATTACTCAACCTTGCCGACGGTGCCTGTCTCCACGGAAGCAATGCAGAGCATCCAGGACGAGATCCAAAGGGCATTTGAAGAGGGTTCCCAGACCGGCACCATCACATTGAATATCACGGAACCGCAGCTCACATCCTTCATCGCGGCCCGATTGCAAAGTGATCCGCAACTACAGCAGGACAACCAGCCACTCATCACCGAACCTCAGGTCTATCTGCGTGATGGTCAAATACAGATTTACGGCAAATCGAAACAGGGCATGTTCACTGCCAACATCGGCGTTATCGTGAGCGTTGGTGTGGATGCGAACGGCGACCCAGTGATTGAAATCGTCTCGGCAGATTTTGGTCCCCTGCCTGCACCCGAAGGCATCAAAGATACGATCACTGCCATGGTTAAAGAGGCATACATGGGTTCGCTTGGTCCTGTTGCAACGGGACTGCGCATTGAAACCATTGCAATCGCAAATGGGATCATGACCGTCAGCGGCCGTATCCGATAGCGGACGGATTATACAATACTTCACGCGCCAAGCGGAGACTTCAGATCGAGCACCACCATCAGACTTATGCACCGCCTCATCCTTCCCGCCCGACTCCTGCCTGCCGTTCTACTCGCACTCGCCCTGCTGACGAGCTGTAGTTCTCCACAGGTAACAGGGGAGGATATGACCATTAACATTACGGTGGATGATGTGTCTCGCAACGTCACTCTGCCATCAGGCAGCACCGTAACACGCGCTCTTCAATCGGCTGAAATCAATGTGGGCGATCTTGATCGCATCGAACCGCCTCCCTACACGGTGTTAAACAACGGCGACTCGATCAGTCTCACCCGCGTGGAAGAAATTTTTGAGACGCAAGAACAGATCATCCCGTTTGAGAGACAGGTGGTGCGTAATGAATCGCTGCCTGAAGGTGAGACACGACTTGTGCAAGCCGGGGTGAACGGCAAAGAGGAGTTGACCTATCGCCGCGTCGTTGAAGGTGATCTGGAGATCAGCAAATCCATTGTCAAGTCGGTGATATTGCAGGAGGCCCTGCCCGAGATTGTAATGGTCGGCGCGCAGTCCTCTTTTGCGCCATTGCCTGTGCCCGGCACATTGGCCTATCTCGCGGGCGGCAACGCCTGGATCATTGACACATCCACGGCCAACCGCAGCGCGCTGGTCACCACCGGCGATCTGGACGGACGGATCTTTAAGCTTTCGCCGAATGGCAGCTATTTGATCTTCACGCGTAAATCAACAAAGCCCGCCGGTCAGGAGATCAATACGCTTTGGGCGGTCCGCACCGATGGCGGCAAACCTTTCAGCACTGGTCTTGCCAATATCGTCCACTTTGCCGATTGGATACCGGGCACAAATTCGATCGCGTATTCGACGGTTGAGCCGCGCACTGCTTCGCCGGGCTGGCAGGCCAACAACGATTTATCCCGTTACAGCATCAGCACCGGAGAAAAGAGAAAGATCCTGGATGCAAGCAGTGGGGGTGTGTATGGCTGGTGGGGCATGACCTTTGCCTTTGCCCCCGATGGACGCCTCGCCTATGCGCGACCCGATGGCATCGGTCTCGTTGACATAGATGGCAAGTATCTCAAACCGCTGCTGGATATCACCCCGCTTAATACGCACAGCGACTGGGCATGGCTGCCCTCCATTGCCTGGGGCCCGGACAGCAAAACCCTATATTACATCTCGCATGCCCCTCCGCCAAGCCTGGTCAGCGAGGAAGACTCGCCGTTCTTTGATATCAACGCCACCTCCTTTACAACAGAGACGACCGTAAAGCTTGCTGAAAACAGCGGCATGTTTGCGTATCCCTCTGCGTCGGCTTTACAATCGAGCTCACGTGAACGGCAGTATCAGGTGGCGTTTCTCGAAGCCATCTTCCCCGAGCAAAGTGAGACAAGCCGCTACCGCGTCGTGATCATGGACAGGGATGGGTCGAACCGCCGCACAATCTTTCCTGCAACGGATGCGCCCGGCCTCGAGCCCCAGACTCCCGCTTGGGCGCCCGAATCCATTGAAGGACAGTCTGGTGATTTCATCGCCGTCATTTACCAGGGAAACCTCTGGCTGGTGGATAGTGGTGACGGTCAGGCATATCAGGTGACAGGCGATGGGCTTGTCACAAGGATCGATTGGAAATAGAACGTCATAGCAAGGAGGGCGCTGGTCAAGCAAGCCGAATTTTTCAAGGCTGTAGCGAGCCCGGGCCCGACAAAGCAAACCCTATCAGTTGAATAGATTGCTTCGCCGAAATGCGGCACGCAAGGACATACCCTAATTAGAGAGGAATACTACTAATGCGAATTTTAATCACTGGAGCTGCCGGCTTTCTCGGCTCACATCTCTCGGACCGTCTTCTTTCAGAGGGACATGAGGTCATAGGACTGGATAATTTTGTCACGGGCCATAGTGAAAATATTGCCCACCTGATGGGGAATGAAAAATTTTCATTCTACAGGCATGATGTATCGAATTACATCTTTGTGCGCGGCAAAGTGGATGCCATCCTGCATTTTGCTTCGCCTGCAAGTCCCAACGCCGCATCTCCATCCGGGTATTTCAACCTGCCCATTCAAACCATGAAAGCCGGCGCGCTTGGAACTCATAACTGTCTCGGCGTGGCGCGCGACAACAACGCCCGCTTCCTGCTTGCCTCCACCAGCGAGATCTACGGTGACCCGCTTGTGCATCCTCAATCGGAGGATTACGCCGGCAATGTGGATCCCACCGGTGAGCGCGCGGTATATGATGAAGCCAAGCGCTTCGCCGAATCTCTGACCATGGCGTACCACCGTTTCCACAAGGTGGACACGCGTATTGTGCGCATTTTCAATACCTATGGTTCGCGCATGGACTTACAGGATGGCCGTGCACTGCCAAATCTGTTGAAGCAGGCACTATTGGGTCAGCCTCTCACCGTGTATGGCGATGGCGGGCAGACACGTTCCTTCTGCTATGTGGATGATCTGGTGGAAGGGATTGTCAGACTCCTGTACTCTTCTGAACACATGCCGGTCAACATCGGCAACCAGCATGAAATGACCATCCTGCAATTTGCAGAGACCATCAACCGCATCACAGGCAACCCGGCAGGCATCACTTTTGTAAGGGAGGCGCGCAGTGTTCGGGACCCGCAACAACGCCGCCCCGACATTACCCGTGCCCGCGAGATCTTGAAGTGGGAACCAACGATTACCCTGGATGAAGGCATCCGCAAGACCATTCCCTATTTCAAGAAGGAGTTAGGGCTTGAATGATCCTGGCAGAAAGTAAGGAACGCGTCCGGTTTTTGAAGTTTGCCACCGTCGGAGCACTCGGAGCATTGATCGATTTTGGTGTGATGAATTTGCTTAGCCACTGGTTTAGTTTGCGACTGGTGTATGCAGGAAGCCTTTCATTCATCTGCGCTGTGATCAGCAATTTCACCTTGAATCGATATTGGACCTATCCTGATTCGCGCTCCAGGCATTTCCTTCACCAACTCGGCATGTTCTTCCTCGTAAATGCGGTAGGCATTGCCTTTCGCATCCCAATCCTTCATTATGTTGAACCCCCGATGGCATTAGCCTTTGAACGCGTGGCACACATCTCGTCTCGAACTGCGGAACTGCTTGCCAAAAACGCCACACTTGCATTTGCCATTGGGGTGGTCTTGATCTGGAACTTCTTCATCAACCGCTATTGGACGTATAATGATATAGAGTAGAAAGACCGCGCTGAGCATGCACCTCAGATGAAACGGTGCACCTGAAGCGCACTGACTCAGGGAGTGTTTCTTAAGTATGTTGAAGTCTTGCCAGGATGCCTTTCAAGCCATTTTCAGCCACGAATATCACGGATTGACACGAATGTTGCCCATCGAATGTCAAACCTTCGTGTTCGTTGTGTCCTTTGTGGTGAGTTAAGAAACAGTCTCTCAGGGAGAATCCATGTCTGAAAACCCACATCGAATTATTCCAATCTACTCCTCGCGCGGCGAGGTGGACGTTTTCCTCGCCTTTCCATACCTCTTCAACAGAAGCGGGGAATGGATAGGGGTGGTCACACCACAACGCGAAGTGTTTTCCGTCATTGGGAGTTATGTGGGGTTTCTGACGAACGACCCGCGGATCGTACGCAAACGGTCCGATGATGCAACCAAACCCCATATTAAAGTACATCCGTTTCAGGGGCGGATGACCATCCCTGCAAACACTCCCCTGGCCCCGTTGATGGGTGATCTTAGCCAGAGTCTTGTAGACATACTGGTTGAGGAACCTGAACGCCTGCATACAGTGGATAGCGGCGAATACCGCAGCGACCTGGATTAGTCGATTTGCGATGGGCCCAGGCACACTCACTCCTGGACTCAAACTTCATTATTGGCATGGTAAACTCATAGCAGAAATACCATTTTCATGACACAAACTTACACACCCAAACCCATCCGTGCCTCGCGTGTTACCCTTTCGCAGTTAATGCACCCCGAACATGCCAATTTGCTCGGCAACGTGCATGGCGGTTGGATCATGAAACTCGTGGATGAGGCCGGAGCACTGGCTTGCATGCGCCACGCACAGCGCAAGGTTGTGACTGTGGCAATAGACTCGATGGTTTTCCGCCAGCCCATCCGCATTGGTGACCTGATCATCCTCAGCGCTGAGGTGAGCTTTGCCGGGCGAACCTCCATGGAAGCAGAAGTACATGTGATCGCAGAAAACCCCATTACAGGTGAACAGACGTATACCAACACAGCCTATCTTGTGTATGTTGCCCTGGACGATGATGGCAGGCCGACATCCGTGCCACCTTTAAGAGTTGAAACTGAAGACGAAGAACGCCGAATGGCAAAGGCGGAGGAACGACAGGAACGAAGGTTAAAGAATAAATGAGTACGCTCTGAGCGGATGCTAGGCCCAGCGAGGCAGAAGCCGAAGGGCACGAAATAAAGTAGCCTGTACTTCGAGAGCGCAAAGATACCATGACTGAACCCGACCTCACCCAAACCGAACCCACAGACCAGTCACCCAATCCGTTTCGCAATCTGCGCGAGCTGGTGGATTACGTCGCGGGCAAGTCTCTGCCGCCTCTCTCTGCCGAAGAAGGACGCGTCACCGAGGCATTGCCGTTCCCGTTTTTAGGCATTGTGGGTCAGCAGGAGATGAAGCTGGCGCTGCTGCTGGGACTCATCAATCCCAACATTGGCGGGATATTGCTCGTCGGTCCGCGCGGCACAGCCAAGACAACTGCTGTCCGCAGTCTGCTGGATCTATTGCCACAGGTGGAACGCAGCACCTGCTTTTATGGATGCCTCCCGGAAGATATAGAGATCGGCGGGATCGATGCAGTCTGCCCGGATTGCGCCAAAAAGTATGGCGAGGGTCAGCCCCTGACCTCGGCTGACAAGGTGCGGCTGATCGAACTGCCACTCAATGCGCGTCTGGACGATGTGGTGGGCAGCATCGATGAACGGGCTGCCCTGCACGAGCGTATGCGCATCCGCCGCGGGATTTTGGCCCAGGCTGATCGTAACCTGCTTTATATTGACGAGATCAACCTGCTCGGCGATGACATTGTCGATTCAATTCTCGATGCTGCCGCGCAAGGTTCCTACACTGTGCGACGCGGCCCTGTCGTCGCAAGCTATCGCTCGCGCTTCGTGTTGATCGGCTCGATGAACCCGGAAGAGGGAAAGCTGCGCCCGCAGATACTGGACCGCTTCGGCTTGCGCGTCATTGTGCGCGGCCTTGAAAACGCGGAAGAACGTCTCGAAGCGTATCGAAGAGTACAGGCGTATCTTGCGAATCCGCGTGAGATGATCGGCCAGTTTTCGGCTGAGATGGAAGCGGCAGCCTCCGAGATCAGGAACGCGCGTGAACGAGTCCGCAAAGTCGTTCTCCCCGATCAGATCGCCAATCCTGCCATCCAACTGGTGCAGCGGATGGGGATCGATTCGCTGCGCGCCGAGATCACATGGTTCGAGTCTGCACGCGCATACACTGCCGCGGATGGGCGCGATGAGGTGACGGCGGATGATCTGCGGGCGGTGGCGCCGATGGCATTGCGCTTGCGGCGTTCGCAATTTATGAATGATTTTTTCAGGGGGCAGTTGGGCGAAGAAAAGGAACTGTCTGCGCTGCTTGGCGGATTCCATAAGACACCAAATTCGAAAAAGAGACCCACCAGGAAAAAATGAGCGGACTGAACATACCCACCCCGGTATATCGCATCGAAACAAAGCGACTCGTGGTACGTTGCTGGCAGCCTGAAGATGCCGGGCAGATGCAGGAAGCGATTGCAGCAAGCAGGGAACATCTTCTCCCATTTATGCCATGGGCAGCCGATGAACCACAGACGATCGATCAAAAGATCGATTTGGCCCGGCGCTTTCGCGGAAAGTTTGACCTCGGCCAGGATTATGTGTATGGCATCTTTAATCAGAATGAATCCTGCGTACTGGGTGGCACAGGGCTGCATACTCGTTTGAGTGGCAATGCGCTTGAGATTGGTTATTGGATCCACACAGATTTCACACGGCAGGGCTTCGTCACAGAATCCACAGCGGCGCTGACGAAAGTTGCCTTTGAGATCTATCACGTGGATCGCATGGAGATCCATTGCTCGGTTGAAAATGTTGCGAGCGCATCTGTGCCGCGCAAGCTTGGATATGGTCATGAAGCCACGCGGCGAGATCTGGGCTACTCATATGGCAACCCGAGTGACAGCATGATCTGGACTCTCTTTGCAGGCGAATATCCAAATACACCAGGCGCCCAAGCCGGGATCAAAGCCTTCGACGCTATCGGTCGCCCAGTGTTATGAATCCCTCTTTGAAAAAGTTTTTTGAAAAACCGATCTTCATCCTTCTGGCCGTCAATATCATTGTCGGCTTATTTGTTTATCGGGACTACGGGCTCTCCTGGGACGAGCCGCTTTTTTATGATTACGGCAACGCGCTGGGCTATGCCTATTCGCCGCAGGAATGGTTCAGCGGTCACTTCGACGTTGATAACTCCTACGGCGCAAGCGGAGACGACCACAAGACGCGCGGACCTGCTTATTTGCTGCTTGCCCGCGGGCCTGTCCATCGTTTGGAATCGTTGGGCCTTGACCAGGCTTCTGCCTGGCACCTGATCAATTTTCTTTTTTTCCAGCTTGGCGTGTACTTCCTCTATCGCTTATCCACGCGCTGGATGAAACCGTACGCCGCGCTCGCCGCCTCTGCGCTGTTTGCGTGGCAGCCCATGCTGTGGGGACATGCATTCATCAATCCGAAAGATCCACCGTTCCTTACATTTTTTCTCGCGTCGGTTTGCCTCGGTTTCGAGATGGTGGACAGGCTGAGCGAAGGCAATCAGAAAGTTATCACGGTCATCCTACCCGCCGTCATTCTGGGAATTACCACATCCATCCGCGTGTTGGGCCCATTGGCTGGATTACTGGTCTTCATTTACTTGGTTTTTGTCATCTCGCAAAAGACGCATCTCAGTGGCTCTGTACCTTATCATCCTGGAATGGGACCCTGGCTGACCTTTTTCACGTACGGAGCAGTAGCAATTACAGCAATGTTCCTTACTTGGCCCTTCCTATGGGAGAGTCCGGTCGCGCGTTTCATTGAAGTGTTTCGTATGATGTCTGATAACCCAACAAATCTCTCCGTCCTGTTTGGCGGAGCAGTCTATCGCGCCGGCGAACTGCCGCGCAGATACCTGCCCTTCATGCTCGCCACCACCCTCACAGAGCCAGTTTGGATCCTATTAATCATGGGTGTATTTACTGGTTACTGGAAACTGATCAATCAAAACCTGCATGTCGTTGCGAGCGAAGCGAAGCAATCTCCCCATTTGCAACGATGGAACGTTGTACTAAAAACACAAAACATTATTTCACTTACGCTTGTCCTGCTCTGGTTCCTCCTCCTCCTGGCATACGTGCTTATCCGCAAACCTGCCATGTATGATGGCATACGCCATTTTCTTTTTATCATTCCACCCATATTTATCTTCACAGGGTTTGCGTTTGACTTCCTGGGAGAGCATATCACGCCTTCCTGGCTATACGCAGGAATGATATTCGCCATTCTGTTGCCGGGAATATTTGGAATTGCATGGCTTCATCCCTATGAATATACCTATTACAATGCACTTGTCGGTGGAACAGAAAATGCATTTCGAAAGTACGAAACCGATTACTGGCTGACCTGTTATAAAGAGGCTGTTGAAGAACTCAATGCTTCCACGGCTGAACCCATCGATCTTTATGTCCACCGTGAGGCTTATATTGCGGACTATTACGCAAATGACAATATTACTGTTCAGGAACTGCGCGGCGCGGCCAGTCAGGTGACAAGTGGAGATACTGTTTTGGTAAACACACGCACGAATGAAGACCGTCGAATTCTGAGGGATGTTCCCCCCTTCATCGAAATCAAACAGGGCAACGCGCTATTCTGTATCATCAAGAGAGTCCCATGACCACACACCGTGAACGAATGCAGGCAGCCATCAAAAGCGAGATCATTGACCGTCCGCCCGTTGCATTGTGGCGTCACTTTCCTGTTGACGACCAATTGCCAGAAGCGCTCGCAGCCGCGCATCTGCAATACCAGCAGAACTATGATTTCGATCTCGTCAAAGTCACGCCTGCCTCATCCTTCTCGTTGAAAGATTGGGGCGTGGAGGATGAATGGATCGGGCACACCGAGGGAACGCGAAGTTATACGCAACGCGTCGTCTCAACCCCGCGCGACTGGGAAGCATTATCCGTGCTTGAGCCAACATCGAAACATCTCACCGCACAACTGGAATGTCTCCGCATCCTGCGCACCCACCTCAGCCCGGATACTCCCCTGCTCCAAACGATATTCAGTCCGCTTGCCCAGGCGAAGAATCTGTCGGGCAATGACCTGTTGATGGAACACCTGCGCAACCACCCCAGGTCTGTGATGAAGGGACTCAAAACCATCACTGAGACAACTCGTCTCTTCATTGAGGCCGCACGCGCTATAGGTATTGACGGGATCTTCTACGCGGTCCAGCACGCGCAACGTCAATTCCTCAGCTTTGATGAATATAAAATCTTTGGCCTTCTCTTCGACCGGGAAACTATCGAACCTGCACAGAACCTATGGTGTAATATGCTCCATTTGCACGGACAGGAAGTCCACTTTGAAGTGGCGAGTGAACTTCCGTTCCAGATCGTTAATTGGCATGATCGCGAAACCCATCCCTCGCTGACCGAAGCGCAGACTCTTTTTAACGGGGTCATGTGTGGAGGCATGAGACAGGACACCCTTGTATATCGTGATCAGACCGAAGTCCGAAGTGAGGCGGCCGATGCCATCCAGCAGACTGGCGGGAAACGGTTCCTGCTGGGGACGGGATGTGTTGTCCCTGTCATCGCGTCGCACGGAAATATTCTGGCTGCACGGAAAAGTGTAGACTCTCCCCTCCTTTCAGAAGATCGCGAAGCACCACGAAGGGGTGGGTCGGGGGTGAGGTCATGAGCTTAAGGGTCATCTCTGGCAAAGCAAGGGGCCGCAAGCTAAAATCCGTTCCTGGCGACACGACACGCCCGGTGACCGACCGCGTAAAAGAAGCGTTGTTCAACATTCTTGCCAGTGACGTGATCGACTCGCGCTGGTGGGATATGTTTGGTGGCACAGGCGCAATTGGGATCGAGGCATTGAGTCGCGGCGCAGCGTTCGTGCGTTTCACCGACCTGCATCGCGAACCCATCGAAACGATCCACTTCAACGTGGAACATTGTGGCTTCAAGGATCAATCCGATATCCGCAGAGGCGACGCGTTCACAATGTTATCCAAAGGAGCAGATGCGCAGTTCGACTACATCTATATTGCCCCGCCGCAATACAAAGACATGTGGGAAAAGGCACTTGAGCTCGTGGATGACAATATCAACTGGCTGAGTGAAGATAGCTGGGTGATCGTGCAGATCGACCCGAAGGAATACAGGGAAATCCCGCTTGCCAATCTGGAAGAGATCGAGCAGCGCAAATACGGAACCACCATGCTGGTTTTTTATGAAAGGAAGTAACAACTTTGTTTTTAGCCCGATGCTGGTTTTATAAATGAACTTCCTCAATACTTTTCTGTTCGCGGGCGCAGTGATCCTGCTGTGGTGGTTGAGTCTCGCACTCAAAGACTCAAGCATTGTGGACATTTTCTGGGGCATCGGTTTTGTCATCGTTGCCTGGCTCACGTTCACACTCGCGCCTCAGGGGTACCTGCCGCGCAGGCAACTCGTCGCAGTGCTGGTGACGATCTGGGGCGTGCGTCTCGCGCTGCACATCGGCGTGCGCAACTGGGGCAAGCCGGAAGATTTCCGTTATGCAAAATGGCGCAAAGAGAACGGCCCAGGCTGGTGGTGGGTCTCATTCTTCAAGGTCTTTCTTTTGCAGGGCGTTTTGATGTGGCTCATCAGTGCGCCGATCATTGCCGCCCAAACGTCCGGATTCCCCGCAATATTGACACCCCTCGATTACATCGGTGCTTCACTGTGGACGGTTGGCCTGCTCTTCGAATCAATCGGCGATCTCCAGCTGACGCGTTTCAAAGCTGACCCATCCACCCGCGGAAAACTCCTGACAACTGGTTTGTGGAAATACACGCGGCATCCCAACTATTTCGGGGAGGCCATACTTTGGTGGGGATACTACATCATCGCGCTGGTCTCAGGTTCCTGGTGGACGATCTTTTCCCCCATCATCATGACCTTCCTGTTAATGAGAGTATCCGGCGTGGCGATGCTCGAGCGTACAATGAAATTAAAGCCCGGCTACGAAGAGTACATGCGACGGACGAGCGCGTTCATCCCATGGTTTCCGAAGGGATAGAAAACATTGGCGGCAAAGCGCTTTGACGGGGCTCCGCTCGCTGCACTTGCCCTGGTGGAGTCCCGATGCTTTCAGGAGCGCAGGTAGTCTTTTATTTCCATGGAGCTGTAATGAGAACATTATCATAGTCTGCTGCATGACCGAGATAGGGCAAGTCCCAGGCTTTTGAGATCGTCTTCAATAGCGAATAGTGAGTATATGGCGTGGCGTCCTTGAAATGATCTTTTACCAGAGGGGAGATCAGGACGACTGCAATACGCCCACCTGCTTCAGGCAAACCGCAGCACGCGCCATTATCAGTGTCCCGGCTTTCATCCCAAT
>JANMSY010000123.1:0-2877 GCA_031389865.1 Anaerolineales bacterium
CTTTTCTTGCAGAATGGAGCTTTGTCCTATCTATTACGCCTGCGCAGGCTGAAATTGAGCTCCATCGCCTCCTGGCTTCTGAGCCGCTGACCAGCAGCAAATAGCACCTTACAGAAAAGAAGCTGAGTATGAAGTGACAAACAGGTCGCAGCATTGCGACCTGTTTGTTTGAATCAATCAGGTAACGTCATATGCGAACCAGACACGCGGGCACTTTATTGACGAATTGTAAATTTTACTGATGGCTCGAAGGTATATCTTATAATCTCCCCATGTCATCATTAAAAGAAGACTTCCTTCTGGACCCAAATGTTGTTTTTCTTAATCACGGTTCATTCGGTGCAATACCGAAACCTGTTTTTGAAGCGTACCAAAGCTGGCAATTGCTCCTGGAACGACAGCCTGTTTCGTTCCTCAGCCGTGAGTTGGATGGGTTTTTGCATGAGTCGCGCATCGCATTAGGCAACTATTTAAACGTGGATGCAGATGACCTGGTCTATGTGCCAAACGCCACGCATGGCGTCAACATAATTGCTCATTCCCTGCAGCTCAAGCCGGGTGATGAAGTCCTGACCACTGATCATGAATACGGCGCGTGTGATTACACATGGGAATTCATCTGTGGAAAAATCGGTGCGAAATACATTCACCAACCCATTCCGCTGCCGGTCCATTCCGACGAAGAGATCATTGAACAGTTCTGGCTGGGGATCTCACCGAAAACAAAGGTCATTTACCTCAGTCATATCACTTCTCCAACTGCGTTGCGCCTGCCTGTGGAACAGATCTGTCGCCGCGCGCGGCAGGCGGGCATATTGATGATCATTGATGCTGCACATTCACCAGGGCAGATCCCGCTTGATCTCCAGGCACTTGATGCAAAGATAGTCTTTGGCAATTGTCATAAATGGATGCTCGCTCCAAAAGGTTCGGCATTCCTATATGTGCGGCGTGACCTGCAATATCTCATCGAACCTCTGATTGTAAGTTGGGGCTACAAGCCCACCCCTGCAACAACGACAGGCTCCCGTTTTATCGATCTCCTGCAATGGACAGGAACCAGGGATCCCACCGCCGCGTTGACAGTTCCAACGGCCATTCAGTTCATGCAGGACCATCACTGGGACGAGGTACGAAGCCAGTGTCACTTACTCCTTCACCAGGCGATTGAACGAATTTGTGATCTGACCAGGATGCCTCCGCTTTATCCGCTTGATTCCGCCTTCTATGGTCAGATGGGGATTGCTCCTTTACCGAAATCCGACCTGCCTGTTTTAAAGAAGCGGTTGTATGACGAATTCAAGATTGAAATCCCGCTGATCGAATTGAATGGCAGTCAGTTTATACGTATCTCGATCCAGGGATACAACGATCAGAGTGATGTTGATGTACTTACGCATGCCCTCAAAATCCTCCTGCCGCAGACCGCTTTATAAATCCTGTCGTGTACAGGGATTGCACATCTAAAGGTTTCTCGAAACCTGCCCTTGTCTTATCCGTACTTTAAAGTGAAAGGTTGTGAAATGAAAAAGCATCTGATAGTTATTCTATTTGTGTTGGTCAGCATGCTCGCATGCGCGTGCTCACCAGTGGCTGCGTCAACGCCAGTTGTAGAGGCGGCGGGGGATTATCCGCTTGACATAAAGACGAATGTTGAGGCGGTTGATAAAGTCCTTGCTGCAGTGGCAAGCGGCAACATACAGGAACTGCGCTCGCTGATCCGGTATACGACTGCACCCTGTACAACTGCAGATGGGTTGGGTGGGCCCCCAAAGTGCAGGGAAGGTGAAGCAGAAGGAACACTGCTCGAAATCCTGCCCTTTATGGAAGGCGAAGGTAGTTTTCTCCGGAAAAACGATATCGGGAACTGGCCGGGAGTTGATGCAAGCGCTGTGTATGCAGTCTATCGCGTCGCCAAAGACGTGCAGGTCGAAGAGTATTACCCTTCCGGTGAATATGCTATTGTTTTCCTCGGACCCCCGAATCAGCCAGCCGTTTCCGTACGTATCGATGATGGTGGAATTGTTAGGATTGATTCTCTCTTCGATACATCCCCTGAAGCGTTGAAATTAGTCATGGAGCGGGATGCTTTGGAAGTAATACTTGCGCCAAAATCTCGTTAAATACAATAAATACTCTCTTAGAAGTAGAAATGGAAGTCGGTCGTATGGTTATTACACTTGACATCATCGATGTACATGAAGTGGTGCGAATCGGTGAAGCAGCAGTGGATGAAGTCCTGCCTCAATTAAAGCAGAAATTTACGTTGCGCAGGCGGATTCGCCGGGCGCTGGGAGCAAAGGCGTGAGCAAAGATTTACGGAAATATTCCAGAGAGACCAACGTGCGGCTGGCGTTGGGTGCATTTATATTGTTGTTTGTTGTGGGGCTCGGCTTGATCTGGTTTATCTATGGACAGGGCGCTGCAGGCATGGGATTTGTCTGCTTGCTGGCGGTCCTGGCTCCGGTCATTCTCATCCTCGCCGTCTTCCTTGCCATAGATTGGATCCTTAATAGTGCCCGACCCAAGTGATACATCCCTGATCGAATTCAACAATTGGACCCTGCGGATTCGGGAAGCTGCGCATCAACCTGCCCGATTGCTGCTCCTCATCCATGGGCTGACCGGCGACGAAAACTCGATGTGGGTTTTCGCGCGCAACCTGCCACCTCACTACTGGATGGTCGCGCCGCGCGCGCCTCACACCGCTGAACAGGGCGGATATACGTGGCGGGAGTTCCCATCGTCAGATTTTGGACGACCCACCATGGACCAGCTGCGCCCGAACGCTGAAGCGCTGATCCGTTTGGTGGATGAGTATTCCGCGTCGGCGGGGATCCAGGCGGATACATTCGATGTAATGGGATTCAGCCAGGG
>JANMSY010000167.1:0-17303 GCA_031389865.1 Anaerolineales bacterium
GGTTCTTTGCGAAGCAATCTCATATTTTCGAGCAATTTTCCGTCTGAGGAGTAAGATTGCTTCGTCGGGAAAGGCATCCTCCTCGCAATGACGGTAAAACCTGTGATTTACTGAATTTGGAGAATTCAGACTAATTCACTACCGCAGGTCTAAATTTATACCCGTATACCAGATATGTACCCCATGACGAATGTGTTGATTGAATTGTAGACTTTGCTGTTTTACCGATTTCTGGCATTTCCAGTGGAAAAAATGGATTGCTCCCTGCCATGTCCATTTAGAAGTTTTCCACGCCCTCCTGTTCCAGTTTCAAGCCGCGTTTGAGCAGGTGTTCGATGATAAGCCGAATGTCACGCAAGTCAGAATGCAGAAGCAGGCGTTTGAGATTTGTGCGGTCAGATATCGTGAGCGGTCGTGCACGCGGGAGGTTGGATTCGAGGGTTTCAATATCCATCAAAAAAGGTTGGATCTGCTCATTAACAGTTCGGCGTAGTTGCCTCAGGATATTGAATCCGCCGTAATCCAAATCGGACCAGAGGTAAATGGAGGTGGTTTCGGGAAGCAGGCGCAAGACGCGGCGAACGGCGGGAGAGGGATTACCATAGGTGCAGATGACGGCGTTCCTTCGACTACGCTCACGCGAAGCATGTAGTTTCGTATTGCGTGTTGCGTTGTCCGCTAGCGCGTGTTTACCTGTGTACCTGTCTCCCTGTTCCCCTGGGCGAAGATATTGGTGGAAGGTGGTGAGGTTTTCGATGCAGAGGACGGATTCGGCCCGTACCGATTGAAGGGATGTTATTTGGGCGGCGGGAAAGCCAACGGATGGGATGAAGCCTCCCAGATTGAGAATTTCGCCATGATCGGTGGTGAATTGCCAATCGCCTGAGAGGTGGATGTAGCTCGGGTTGGCGACCAGGTTTAATTCACGCAGGACCTCTTCGGCAGGGATTCGTTTCCATTCAGGGTTGCCTGTGCGGGCAAGGGTGACGAATTGGTTTTTAATTACTTCGAACCGCTTGCTATCATTAAAAATGCGCACGCTGAAGACGCGGTAGGGCGTCTCCGTTGTCAGTGTGGGAAGAACTTGCAAAACGGCGAGCAGATCAAGGTTCAGGTTTGAATCGGTCAGGCTGAAAGGGGTGGGTGATTTTTCGGCTTTGAGTTGGTTCAGGATGTAGGAAATTGCGCGGGCGCGCCAGTCATCCCGAAAGCGGAATTTGTCGGCGAGGAGCAAACTTTCTAAATGTGCGCGATTATCGGCAATGGGCGTGCGTGAGAGAAGACGGAAGAGTTCGTTGTTGCATGTGGCGTGTTCCGTTAGCGCAATGGTTTGAAGGATGTGACCTGTTTCGCCAGGGAGCCATGTAAGTTTGAGAAGCTCGTTTTTTTCTAGGATGATAAATTGTTCGTTGGCAGTGAGACGCGGTGTTGGGTCTGTTTGGGAAAAGTAGGCTGGCAGGGGAAGATTGGCGAGGGTGAGTTTGATGGAGCGGGCGTTAGGAATGGTGCAGGTTGCGTGTTCCATTCCTTCAACTTCGCTCACACCGTTCGTGCCGCGAGCACGTCGGTGCGAGACGGCATTGTCCCGATGTGGTTTCAAGGCGGCAGGGTTGCGCGAGCGGCGGCGTTCGAGGATGTCGAGCAAGGCATTTAACGCAACTGTCACATCAGCCGAAGGGGTAAAAGAAAATTCCATTGCTCACTCAACCTGCAGAACACGCAACACGAAGTACTGGACACTGATTACTCACTGGCTTTCCAGTTTTTCCATCATCTCACTCTTGTCAATTCCAATAACGAAGGAGGAGTTGTTTTTGCGGACGACAGTGCAGACACTATCCACGTAGGGCAGCAGGGAGCCTGATTTGTCAGGCGGGGTGGCGAGCAGGACTTGCAAGCCTGCTTCACGCATGAAGTGCAATGCAGATGCAGTGCGGGCGGTATCCATTTTGCCAAAGGCTTCGTCAAATAGAGCAAGGCGGATGGTGTCGGATGGTCGCGCTTGATTCAGACGATAGGCCTGTGCAAACGAAGCCGCCATCGCTACGTAGAAGGGCGTGGTGGTTTCGCCGCCGCTTTTCTTGGCGTTGATCTGGCTCAGAAGGGCGCGGTCACCGTTGGGGTAGTGAATGCGGATATCGTATTGCAGGTAGTTGCGGTAATCCTGCAATTCGCGCAGTTCGGCGTTTTCATTGTCGTGCGCGCTGGTGAGTCGCTCGAAGAGCAAATCCCAGCCCTGTTGGTGTTTCTGGCGAAAGTCCGAGTCGAAAAGCGAATCGCCCATGACCTGCTGGCTGTCCATCACCATATCGAAGACCTGGCGCAGAACGGGCGTGGGCTGGTTGATGAATTCGAAGCGTTCGCCGCCAAAGCGCAGGTTGACAAGCGTTCCATTTAGGAATGCCAATTGCTGTCGCGCGTCCTCGATTTGTTCGCGCAGGCGGTGGATAAAGTTTTCAACAAGTTCCTGTTCGGCGAGTCCGCGCTGGCGGGCGATTTGGTTTTCGTAGTTGGGTAACTCAGACATGACGAGTTTTTCTTTTTCAGTCATGTAGCGTGCTGCGTGATCCGTGTCGTCAGTGCCAAAGTCATAGCGCAGGGAGTAGGCTTGCTTGGCTTCACGCAGGCGGTCACGCGCGCGTCCCTCGGCGGTCTGGTAGTCGTTTTCGTAGCGGCTGGCATTTTGTAAAATTAATTCGAGCGGCTGACGTTCGCGACGGCGTTCATATTCTTTTTGGATATCAGACTTTGTTTCGTCATCGGCGTTTTCCTGGATGATGAAAGATTCCGCGCTTCGGATGGATTCGTCCGCGCTTCTCTCCAGGCCCGGAATTGATTCTGCTTCGATTTGCTTTATCTTCTCTTCAAGATTTCCCAGTCTTCGCTCGAAGCCTGCGACTTCGCTCTGGAACTGGTCGCGCTCGTGTTGATATTTTTCCACTTCGGCTTTGAGGCTTGCGAGGGTGTGTGAATCGAGCGCGGCAAGTTCCTTTTTGAATGCGGCGAGTTGGGCTTCCAGAGGAGCGAGTCGATTGAGGGCGGGAAGCGCGGTTTCGAGTTCGACAAGTGGGCGGATTTTGTCGCGGGTCAGGGCGAGACGTTCGCGCAGGGCGGTTTCACGTTTGTTGAGGTTTTTCAATTCGACGGCGATTTCGTCAATGCGGCTTTCGCGTTGTTCAATTTGACGCGGCGCGGCGCGTTCGCCGATGAACCAGCGCTGATACACCTGAGGGCTGAGATGGCTGTCGGTGAAGTTGCGGCGGACGAAACATTCCCGGGTGATGGCTGTTCGATAGTTGCGGAGTTGTTCGATGGTGTCACATTTGGTATAGTGACCGAGGAGTAAATTCACGTAGGCACGGGCGGCGAGGTGATCAGTAATAACTTCAGATGAAACAGTGGCTTGTTTCGTCCGCTCCGCTTCGCTACGGGATGATATGTTGCGTGTTCCATTTTGAAGGATGGCTTCTGTATCGAGCAATATCGCGCCGTGAATGGTGTCTTTGTGTTTGCGGTAGAGTTGCATGGCGGCGTTGTAGTGGGCGGGCGGGACGAGTAGTGTAAAGCGATTGAATCCGAGCAGACCTTCCACAGCATTTTGCCATTCGGGGTTGGGAATTTGGAGAACATCACAAAGGTAGACGATTTCACTTGCCCCCAGCCCAAGTTCGGCGCGCAGGATACGGCGCAGGCGGGCGGCGTTGGGAGATTCAGCTTCGTAACTGGTTTCGCGGTCACCTGTGCGGAGTTTGCGGATTTCATCTTCGAGTCGGGTGGCTTCCGTTCTTAGTTGAGTTGCCTGCTCGTTGAGTAGGGTCTGTTCGCGGGAATAGGTTTCGCCCAGAGAAGTCAGGGCTTCCTGCGTCTTGCGTATGATATGTTCCGTGTCCGCTTGCGCGTGTGTACCTGGGTCCTTGTCCACAGGACTCCTGCGCTGGTCTACTTTTTCCCTGATGAAAGTTTCGAGTGCAGATGGAATTTCGAGTTTGTCGGAGGCGAGGAGCTTTTTTAGTTTCCTGGCGTCAGTGAGTTCAGCGGCGAGGGCATGGTCGAAGTCGGTTTGGCGCTGAGCAAGGAGAGATTGTTCGGCAGTGAGGGATGTGATTTTGTCGCGCAGTTCTTTTTCGCGTTGGGCGGTTTGGTCGGTGCGCAGGGCGATTTCAGCGTCGGTCAAAGCCGATTGGGCAAAGCGCAGGCTGCGGCTAAGTTCGTCGCGCTGAATCTCGTCGCGCTGAAATTCCAGTTTGACGGAATCCAGTTCGAGACGGCGCGATCTCAGTTCATCCAAATAAACGTCCGCCTGGGCGCGGCGGGCAACATAGGTGTTGGTGATGCGACGGCGGCGATTGGCGACACGTTCCTTATCGAGGTCTTCGATGCGGGCAAGGAAGTCAATGCGCTCGCGCACATCTGCGGCGAGAGACTCGAAGTGGCGCAGAGTTTCAAGCTGGGCTTGCAGGGTTTTGACATCCAGCAGATTTTCATCCAACAAATAATTGTGAACGAAAGAGCGGATGTCGGTGAGCGGACTGAAGGCAAGCCCTTTGACGATCTTGGCGGGGAAGGTGTCCTTGAGCTGGCCGAGGCGATTGAGCAGGTGGACGCGGTAATCTTCGAGACGGGTGAAGACGCGGGCGCTGGCATTTGGCGGCAGGGCGAAGTTTTCGAGATGGCGCTTGAAGGCGCGCGTGTCGAAGAGTTGCCCCGCGGCTTTGAAGAACCAGTTATCGTTGAGCCCGGCGTTGTGGACGATGAAATAGGTCACGTCGGGAGTACGCCCGTCCTCGTAGGCGTCGATCACCGCGCCATGGGCGAAGCATGTCCCATCGGGGTTTTTGAATTCGAGGGCAACCACGCCTGTCGCATCGCCGCGCAGATAACGCTGCCCTTCCGTGCCAAGTTCGCCGCGCACGTAACTGGCGAGAGTCCGCTTGCCGCCGCTGATGGCTGCCTGGTTGAATCTCACATCTCGTTGTCCACCCACGAGGGCAAACTGCACGGCATCCAACACAGTGGATTTTCCCGCGCCGTTGATACCGATAAAATAAGTGGTTCCCTGGCAGTCAATGGTCGTATTCTCAAAGAGGTGCCAGTTTACCAGGCGAATTCGGGTGAGGAGTTTCATGGTTGTTCCTCTTCTCCGCTTTCAGAATCAGCTTCACCCGCCCGATATTTTCGTAGCCACGCTTCCAATTCGGTGGCGGATTGGGCAGGGAGAATGAGACGAACGGAGCCACGCAGCCGCAGGCGGGCTTCGGCGTCGCGCACATCTATGCTGCGTCCGTCAATGGTATCAATGAGTCCCATGGCGCGCAGCCGTCGCAGGAGGGTTTCGTATTGTCCCATGCCGAGGTCACGTTCCTTCCCCGTAATAGTGCGATACTCTTCACGCAATTCGCCGATGGTAACCACAGGATCGCTGGCGAGGCTGAGATGTTCAGTCTTGTCTTCGTACAGTTTGCGGAGAACGACGATTATCAGCGATTCGTCCAATTTATAGCGGGCGCGGCTGTAACTATATTCGGAGACGACTTGAAAGATACGGTGATAATCGTCGTGCAGGAGATTGAAGCCTGTCAACGCCAGAACAGATTCAAATACAGCGCGGTGGCGATGGACAAAGTAATAATCGTCCTTGTCACCATCCACATCCTGATACAGAAAGGTTTGCCCAAGCAGTCGATTGACGATGCGTGGGAAGTCGCGGCGGGATTTTTCGGGGATTTCGGTGAGCAAGGTTTCTTGGGTGAGGGTCATGGTCATTTCCAGAATTGTGTTGATGGAGGAAGCGTGTGTACTTGTGTACCTGTCTACGTGTTTTCAGAGTTTGACTAGATCGAAAGGAACAACTTTATATTGCCCAACCCTCACCGCTTCTCCTTCAACAACTTCAAGCCCATAACTGACTTCGGGGTGATGGGCGTAGGCGATGATCGTGGTGAGCCAGTGCAGGTCGTCACGTACGGGAATTTCGGCGATGGGCAGGCGTTTATGTCCGTTGAAGAAGCCGAGGACTTTGCGGTTGACCTTTTCTGGCGAGAAGGCCTGAGCCACATCCTGCATGGTCAGGGCGTGGAGGGCGGCAAAGTCATCCGGGTGAAGGACAGGCACAACGATGGAGTCTGGGGTGAAGGGAGCGCGCCGCTGGGGCGGTGTGTAGAAGCTTTTCAGATCGGGGACGCGCACAGGCATTTGACGCAGACCTGGCGCGTCTTCGGGGAGTTCGTCCAGCCCTTCGGCGCGCAGGGCAGACAGGTTTTGCGCGAGCGAGACAAGTTGGTCCTTGAAACTGCCATCGGCGTTACCCAACTTGTAGCGGATCTGGCGGAAGGAGGTGCGGAGATATTGTGCGTGGCGGGCATCGATGTCGGCGAGGAGGGGGTCCAGCCCTTCGAGCTGGTGAACGATAAATAACAGGGATTGTGTGATTTCATGCTCGGCTTGTGCAGGCGAGAGGCGGCTTTGCGCCGCAAGCTCTTCAGCGGTGCGGGAGAGCCAGGTATCATCCACGAGCCACTCCCGAATTTGGTTAACGATGTCGCGACGGTAACGCGAAACATGGTCGGAGGTTTTCAAGGCATGATAGGCCGGACCCAGTGTTTGGGTGTAATCGTTGAATTGCAGGCGCAGAAGATCGGCGACTTCCATTTGCTTCGTGGCTCGTTCCACATAGCGGCGGATGTTTTGGTTCAGTTCGTTTAGTCCACGCACAACCTGGCGTATGTTCTCGTAGGTCTGCGAGACGGCGAGCGTGGGAGAAAAGTCTTTGTGAGTTGTAGCAGACGTAATGAGCTGGTGCGCGGCGTAGAGCTGTCCCTTGAATTCGCGCGGCTTTTGTTCCTGGATGGAGCGCAGGGCTTCCAGCAGGGTGAAGGCATAATCGGGCAGGATGATGGTCTCAGAATAGTCGGCGTGTTGCTCGCGTTCGATCCAGCCCGATTCGGCGAGACGGCGGATAAGGTAGGATGCGGAGGTATGCTCAGGCCTGGGATTCACTGTCGAAACCGCATCATCCTTCGACACGGCTTCGCCAGTCAGGACAGCGACCTCACCCGCAGCCTGATTCGCCATCTCGACCTTTATCTCATCTTCAGCATGCGCGCCCGCGTCCCGAAGGTAATCAACAATTTCAGCAATGACCGTTTCCCGCGCCAGACCGAAGCGGTTGAACTCTGCGAGGCTGTAAATACGGATGAGGATCGCCATGTAGTGCCGCTGGAGGGTGGCGAAGCCCTGTGTGGTGAAGAGATTGAAGATATGCGGCGGGAGGATATCAAACGGGTTCGGCATGTTCCGCTTTCCAAACGAGAATATCCTGCAATTCGCAGTTGAGTGTAGCGCACAGGCGAGCAAGGGCATCAAGGTCTACATGGCGAGCCACGCCTGAATCAAGGCGATAGACGAAATCCTTCGGCACACCCGCCTTCTCCGCCAATTTACGAGGGGACATGCGCTCACCCGTTGCAGCTTGATATTTACCAAGCAGGATGGTAATACGGCCAGATGTCGAAATTTTAGAACGCATGTTCTCATTCTACCGATGTAGGGATGGTTTGTCAAGACATTTGGCGAAGAAATCGGACAGGTGTAGAATTATACAGGAGGAATCTCCATGATGAAAATTCAATTGATCGAGGAAATCATCCGCAGTAGAGCAAGCGGTCAAAGTTATCAAAAAGGGCACGAGTATTTTCGGTGCGGAGCCATCTTCAATCCATCGTGGCAGTCCACGGCGGCAGGTATTGTACTGACAGCGCAAAGCGAAGGGAGCACTGCTCCATCCTATCGCCTGCATGTAGAGTTGGATGCGGGCGGCGTGCGCTCGGCTTCCTGCACCTGTCCGTATGATCGGGGTGGCGATTGCAAACACATCGTCGCGTTGCTATTGATGTATCTTCATAAACCAGATGAATTTTCGGAACAAAAGAGTGTAGGGGATTTGCTGGCTGGATTGGAGAGGGATTCGCTTGTAGCCCTGGTTACTCGTCTTGTCGAAAGAGATCCCGACTTGTATGATCAGATTGAGATGGCAGTTCCCATGGTGAATGTTGGGGAATCCAAATCGTCACCTGAAAAAGGCAAACGTCAGACTCAAATATCGGAGCAGACATATCGCAAACAAGTGCGAAGAATTTTGAAGCAAAGCAGATATGAAGATCATCACGATGATTGGCATGAGCCCGCCTATATCGGTGACCTGGAAGAGATCGTGGAAACAGCGAAGAAATTTCTGGAGGCTGGCGATGCAGAAGACGCGCTTATCATCCTGCGCGTTTTGCTGGAAGAAACGCTCGAAGACTACGATGGGGAGATGGACTATAACGGTGATGTGGCGGGATTCATCCAGGATTTGGGAATGCCAATGGCAGAAGCCATCCTGAGTTTGGAAATGGAGTCAAAATCGCGCACGGCATTGCAGGAGTCTATCGATGAAATCCTTGATAACCTGGATGCGACCATCGAGGAAAGCGAACTGCAGGTCATTCATGCCGCGCTTGAGCATGGCTGGGATGAACTTCCCGATCCAGAGTCTCAGTGGGAAGAATATGACGAAGAAGACTGGATGCTCTTTGGTGAATTGCAACAGGCACGCCTGAACGTGCTGAAGCGACAGGGGCGGAAAGATGAATTCCTGCTGCTCGCGCAAAAGGCGGACCCCCATCGTTATGCTCTCGAACTGTTACAACTTGGACAGGTGAATGAAGCCATCAAAGCAAGCCAGGAATTGAGGTATGACAGCGAGATGCTTTCCATCGCTCAAAAACTGCGCGAGGTGGGAAGGCTGGATGAGGCAATTGCACTTGCTGAACGAGGATTAGATCTCAAAGGAAACGCCGCACATGAACTTGGGACATGGCTTGCGCCGCTGGAAGAATCGCAGGGAAGGAAAGAGATGGCACTCCTGGCTTATCGCGCCGTTTATGATTCACATCCCACTATTGAGTTGTATCGCCATATCAAAAAACTTTCCGGCTCGAATTGGGAGAACCTCCACCCTGCGATTTTGAAGAAAGCACGCGAGATGTATTACTCTGACATTTTGGTGGATATCCACCTCGAGGAAGGTGAATGGGATGAAGCCATCCAAACTGCAGGGCAGCAATCCCTCACCTTTAATCTTCTTGAAAAAGTAGCAGATGCTGTTATTCCACATCGCACCGATTGGGTACTCCGGACCTCTATCAAAGAGGCGGAGTCTCTGATCGCTCAAACTCAAAGCAAACTATATCCTGTCGCGGCGAGGTGGCTGGAACGAGCGAAGAAGGCCTACCAGCATAAAGGTCAAGCCGCCGAGTGGAAGGTGTATATTGATAACTTGCGCGTCGTGTATGCAAAACGCCCCGCGTTGCAGAAGGCCATTGCGGAGTTGTAGCCTGAACGATCCCGTCGAACGCGAAAGCCGTTTCTCACTTCCTGTTGCTCAATTCATCGAACCTTTTCCTTGCTTTTTCCAGAATCGCCTCATCCCGCCAGCCCGAAGGGATCTTCAACTTCTTTTCCTCGAAGGGCTTTCCCACGCGGATATGAAAATAGCGTGTCTTTTTATCGGGCAGGTCATATTCTTCGCGGAAGCGCGTGAGCAGGAGGTTGATCTGTCTCTCGATATCGTCCGACGGGCGGAACACCATACCATTCGATTTGCAGTTCCACATTTTTTCACAACGACAATTGACAGAAATTCCCTCGTCAGTCATCGCCCACCAGCGCACGGCTACTTCACTTTGCCTGCGCATCATATAAGCGCTAATGGTCCCTTCTGCGGGATCACTATACACTTCGACGTAGTCGGCAAGCGGCTTGGGCGGCGCGATGATCTTGTGCGGGATCGGTTTCGCTTTTTTGATTTCCTTCCGCGCGGTTTTTTTGGGGACATTCTGCGGATCAGATACCACTTTCGCGGACGCGTCCTTCTTCCCCGAATTTGATCCCGCTTCCTCGACCCTTCGACCCTGCTCAGGCCAAGCTTTTTTCTCGCCCCCGATGATTTTACGCGGCTCGCCGTTCAAGGCGTGACATTCGCCTGCGTGTTCGGCGCAGGTCACACGCCTACATTCCTTGCAACGCGTCAAACTGTGAACGCAAATCGGGCGCGCGCATACGATGCACTCGGTCACTTCCTTCGCGCAAGTCTGGCAATACGTTCGCTTACATTCCACGCACTGTGGCGCGAGACATTCCGCATGAACCAGATGACCGTTCTCGCAGAGGTGAAGCATCATCCCGCCGCGATTGCAGGCGTCGCACAGCAAAGGCTCGATTGTATGCAGCAGCGGATTCCATGTCACCGTACGCTTGATCGTGGACGTGCGCTTCCGAATCTCCACCATCAAATCCAATTTGGGAATGGCGATGATGGCAAGGTTGACCAATTCCAGTTGAATTCGGAGGTGATATTTTTGCTCCACATCCAGCAATTTTGATTCGCGCTCCGCATTGATGACTTCGATCTTTGTTTCCAGCGCGGAACGGCGCTCTTCATCTGCTTTTTGTAAACGCCTCTTCGCGTCTTTGAGCAGATCGGCGTAATAGTTGTTCAAACGCGCGTGGTCAAGTTCAAGGAAACGCGCCAATCTTCTTTGCAAGTTCGATAAGGTTTCGCCCAATTCATGCGGGACAGCCTGACGTGTGCGTTCCAAAAGGGCGGAAAGAGTCTTTGGGCTGAGGGCAGGCTCGTTATTCCAAAACGCGGGCGCGAACGGCACGTGAAGAAAATGATTCTCCTCGTCGAGAATCCCCAGCCGCTCGATCTCCGCCCCGCCGACGGGATATCCGTTTTGCAAGTCCATCCATACGGGCAAAACCAACTCGCGCTTTTCATCGGCGACCAAACTCACCTTGAAGTTGAACCGCGCGTAATGATGATGGCGGATTTTTTCCTTCTCTGCGGGGATAAAAAAGATTTTCGCGTTCGGCAGCGAAAGCGCTTTTTCGATCCCGGCGGGTAATCCAGGCTTTTCGGGTCTGACGTTATTGATGAAGAATTGCCCATTCGCGCTTTGTCCGCGTAATTCTTCGGCAATCGTTTCGATCAGTGCGTGTCCATAATGCAAAAAGGTCACGCCATCCTGCTGGTGCACCGCGTCAAAGACAATCTTCTGGTGCGGGGAGATGCCCCAGCGCGCCGCCGCTTCATCGGGCAACAGGACTTCATACGCACCGTAAGCAGGGGGGTCCACCAACGCGCCGACCTGGCGGAAATATCCCAACACAAGTCCTTCGAGGGAAGTTGAATCTTGAGTCATGTTTATTCAGCCGCGAAATCCTCACCGAACAACGCTTCATCATACTTTTGGGTCTTCTGATGCGTCTTGCGCGCCTCGACCAGTGTGGCACCCAGTTGATCGAAGTTGGCGCGCAGGTCTTCCGCGTTTTGCGCGCCAAGCCATGCGTCCACCAGCAAATCTTCAAAGTCGCGCTCGTCTTCGATTTGACCGAGGATCATATCCATTTCGCCGATGACCAACTCGAACATGTTGAGTTTCTGATCGAGGATTTCAAGCAGGTAATCTTCCACCGTGCCGCGCGCCGACAGGTTATATATTCGTACGTCGCGCGTTTGCCCCACACGGTGGATACGCCCCACGCGTTGCTCGATCCGCATGGGATTCCACGGGATGTCGAAGTTGATCATCGTGCGGCAAAATTGCAGGTTGCGCCCTTCGCCTGCCGCTTCGGTGGAAAGCAAAATATTCGCGCGGCTTTCGAAGTCTGCGATGGCTTGATTCTTGGAGGGCATATCCATCTCGCCGTGATATTGCACAAAATCCACGCCCATCTTTTGCAGGAGTTCAGCAAGTTTTTCCAGCGTGCGGCGAAAGTGTGTGAAGAGGATGACCTTCTCCATAGGATCGTGCAAAATCGTTTTGAGCAATTTCTCCAATGCCTCCGCTTTTGCCCATGAATGGATTTTAGTGGAGCGCTCCGCCAAAGCAAGCAAACGCTGGCGGCTTTCTTCAGCGGTGACGCGCGCCCCAAGCGAACGCAGAGTTGACTCGGCTGCCTTCGGGCTGCTGCCAATCTCGCGCTGGAGTGTCAGCAGCGCAAAGCGATCCGTCTGGCGGATGGTTGCGGACTGCGCAAGCAGTTCGCGCACGCAGTCGCTCACCGCTTTATAGAACTCCGCTTCTTCATCCGAGAGATTCAAGCGCACGGTATTCGCCTGGCGCGGCGGCAGGTTGATGTTCACCTGGCTGCGTGTGTGACGCACCATCACGTCGCCGAGCAGTTCGCGCAGCTGGCCGCGATTCTTCGGCAGGCGCGGGTCGCCGCTGACCACGAATTGTTTACGGAATTCGCGCGGCGTTTTCAACTGTCCAGGTTTGAGCAGCGTAATCAGGTTGTATAGTTCGTCGAGATTATTCTCGATAGGCGTGGCGGTCAACAGCAAAATATATTTGCGCTGTAACTCGTTGACGAACTTCCACGACGCGCTATTACGATTCTTGAGATGGTGAGCCTCATCCAGCACAACCATGTCAAACGGGATTTGGGAAAGTCGGGCGCGATGTTCGGCGCGGCGCGCGGTGGCGAGCGAAGCGATCAGCAACGGAAATTTCTCCCACGCCTCCACTCCTGTGGCGCGGAATTCCGCGTCGGCGCTGGTGACGAATCCCGTCAATCCGAATTTAACCGCGAGTTCCTCGCGCCATTGCTCCACCAACGAGGCAGGCGTCACCACCATCAACCGTTGCACGATATTGCGCGCGAGATATTCTTTGATGACCAATCCCGCTTCGATGGTTTTGCCCAAACCGACTTCGTCGCAGAACATCCCGCGTCCGCGGAAACGGCGCAGCATGATCTGCGCCGCGCGCGTTTGATAATCGAACGGTGTAAAACTCAACTGGTCGAGGCAGATCAACTCATCGAAGCCGCTCACCAACTGCGCGTACTCTGCCCACAGGCGCAGGCGATACACCTCGCGGCTGGCGAATTTCCCCGCGCTGATCGTTCTGAAGATGGATTCGTCAACAGGCGTTAATTGAATATCAGGCGTCGAGTTCATCAATACAGAATCTTTTCCACGTAATGATCTTTGCTTTCATGCTTTTCAACACAAGCCTCGCACAAGAGCCTTTCGTCATCTGGATTCTTTGTGCAGGTCAAGCATACGTAAATTGCAGTGACTTCTTTTCCTTTTTTCAAGCAATCCACACAATTGGCGTATTTGGGCGTGTTACGTTTTGCTTCGCGCGGATACTTCGCGCCGGGCTGAGGTGGTTCAATTGCATCAAGAGTCAAAACGTATTCGATCCAATCCCCGAAATCGAAAACGTATTTCATCTTATTCCCCACTGTAAGTTCAAGTTCGGCAATGGTGACATCCGCGCCGTCGCCTCCGCCGAACGGGTCCACGCTGCCCAAATCCACTTCGCGGTAGCGGGTGACGCCGCGCTTTGCGCCTGCGCGCGGGACAAGTTTCCAAAATCCGCCGAGATGATCAAAGTCGTGATCGAATACGTCAACAAGAATCCTGTTGAAATCTGAAAGCGTGTTTTTGCCCTGAATTTCGATCACGCGCCAAATTTTGGAGCGATGTTTTAATTCCGCCTTGAAACGAAAGACCTGTTCCTTTTGTTCTTTTGAAATGGATTTATTTTGCGGTTTGCGTTTGTTTCCGCTGACTTCCTCGAACAAAGAGTCCAGCATTGATTTTTCCCCGTCGCGGTACACGATGTCCCAGCCGTTTGTTTCCATGCGTTCGTCGTTCGATAAGAGCATGATCCAATGATAAGGCGGATAACCGTCTTTTTCGGGAAGCCGCGCGTACGCAGTGGGCAATGCTGCGCTCAGGAAAATTCTTTCGCGTGATGAATTCTCCAGCAGCTCATAAAGTATATCGGCAAGAAAGCGGTTGCGGCTTTCCAGCAGTCTTGTGTTGATCTGTTTGTGGGGCTCGTGTTCCATTCTAAGAACGCCATTCTCGCGGTCCAAAATCGTGAACAGCATATGATCCTTTGGGGCAAACTTGCGCGTACGCAGCCATTCAGATATGTGGCAGTAGTAAAAGGTCTGTTGAGAAGTTCCGAAGAGGCCCTTGACTTTTTTATTGACGGCATTTGTTTTGAAGTTGATCTCCTGCCCGTCTGTGTCCACCAAATGCAGGTTTGCCAGGTTGAATCCGTTGGGCAAATAGAAAGAAAGCGCAATGCCAGCATCAAAAAAGCCCTTGTTCACTTCTTCGCGGCTTAAGTCCATGCGAAAGCGGCCCCCCTGCCACGCAATCTGCAGTGGCACAATGGTATTGGAATCCAGATAGACCAATTGCCGCCCAACGGCTTCCTTGATTTTCTTCTCTGCTGCCTTGACCGGGTCTTTTGAGGTGGAGGGGCGCGCGGCGGAAATCTTCTGTGCCAGATCCGACACTGACATCGGTGCGGACGCTTCGCGCAGGATTTTCTCAATCACTTGATCGTAGGTTGGAGCAATATCCTGGGGACGGGGCATGAGAATCTCTACATCGAAATGGGATGGATGCAAGTGTAACATAACCGCGTGTAAGTTCATATTGGTGGCAACTCAACACAAGACGCACCACCTTATTCCTCGAAGTTGAGATGCCCTTGATGCTCGAATGTCAACAGCCCCGTCGCGTTCGGCGCGGTGGGGTCAATGAAATCCATCATACGGTCATAACGTGAACCGTCTCCTTTGTGTGGAATCCACGGGATGCGATGGGCGTTATCACGCCACCAGATGATTTCGGCAGGCAATCTTCTCGCCGCCGCATCGTCAAAGCGTGAGCATAACCCACCCAACGCCTCTGCCGCATCGGCGATAAACCCAAGATCGGCATATTGCCGCCCGATCCAAAACAATGTCTTTTGCAGGTCTTTGGCTTTTTTCAACGCCTCAGCAAATATCGTCCATGCGTAATCGGTACATTCATCATCACCGAGACAGTATGCGCCCAGCAATTCCATTTTGCCATCATGAAGAATTTTTTGCACATCAGGAGGACCGTCTCCATCCAATATGTCCTCCTGATACTTTCCATCCCACCTGCTCATAAAACGATAGGACAATGTCAGCCTGCGCCGCTGTTGCCACGGACGGTCATCCCATTCGTCAATGTGTTGTTGCAGTGCCACACGGTTATCGTAAATCATCCATTGATCACAGAAGAGTTTGTAAACAAGTTCCTGCGCTTCTTCACAATCAGGAAACAACGTCAATACATCAAAACACAAGGCTGCCGCGTCGGACTGTCCGCAATACCATTGACCGATATCACGCGCGCGGGCTAAGGTCTGGTAAACATATTCGGGATAAGTGGACATTTAAAATAGACTTGGCTGATTGGGTTTGCGCGGCGAACTTGCGGCTTTTTCATTCATCCACTCAGACAGTTGCACAGGCTTGTCCTTGAATGGATGCGGAAACGCCAATGCCCCTTTTTGCAACAGCAATTTATTTCCTTCTGGCATGGCTTCATGCTCCAACACAAAAACAGGGAGCCAGCTATTTTTCAGCGCCTCCGTTGCGCCTGCCCATGTGCCGCCTGTCTCTGCGTCGGATGCAACAACGATTGCATAATCTGAAAGTGTATAAATGAGACGATTTCGCCCCATTGCGGCGCCGACAGAGAATCCTGCATTTGGACTATAGGGTGTGACCAGACATAAATCTCCCCGACTTAGCGCTTCTTTCCGACTTTTGACTGCTCGCTCCAAACTATCCGCCAGCACGCTGACAGCGGTCCCGCGCGCCTCCAGAGCCGCGTCTGTGCTGATGGTGTCCACACCTTTCGCGCCGCCCGAATACAAGACTTGACCTGAAAGTCCGCAGGCGTTGCCTACGAAACGAGCGCAATCTTGCCCTGTATCATCCAAATGACGTGAGCCTACAACTGCAATCCCAGGTTGACCAAGCAAGGCTTTCTCTCCCGCGTAGAACAAGATAGCAGGCGCGGAATCTTTTAATCGCTGGCGATATTTTTCTGGATAGTCTGAGGCAGCACGGGTGAGGGGATAAATGCCGAGGGATTGAAGTCGATTTAATTCGTATTGTATATTGCGCGAGACGAGGCAGGATATCCGTTCGCGCTCATTGGACGAAAGCTCCAGCAGAGAGTCGCTCGTTGAAACAGTCAGCAGGTTGGATGGTCGAAGTGAAGCGGCTTGCAATCTGCGAGCGAGAGGATTCCATTCGCGCAGAGTCAATGGCTTGGCGGCGTCATCTTCCAATCCAAGTTGGGAACAGAGTAAAAGTAGTGCGAGGGAGTCGTCTGGTAATGTCATGAGTCGGCGTGGATGGTGCGGGTGAAGGTGAGAATATTGACGCGTGCGGCTTTGTGTTGTAGCAGGAGGCGCGTGATTTCTTCGAGGGTCGCGCCCGAGTCGAAGAGGTCGTCAACAAGAAGGATTTGTTTGCCTGTTATACCACTGTTTACGGCATCATTTTTTATCGCAAATGCGCCCGCGATATTATCGTGTTTTTGCGGAAGCGTGTGCATTTCTTTTTGCGGCTTTGTTTGGCGAGTCTTCGTAATTGATGTTTGCATGAGCTTGTTGAAAGCGCTCGATAGGGCTTTGCAAAATTCTTGAACGGGATTGATTTCGCGTTGTGTGGAGGATGGCACGGGCAGGATGATGTCGAATTGATTCATTTCGGGATGCGCGAGAAAAAGTTTGCGGGTGTGCTCGACGAGGGCGGGTAACGCGGATAAATCGGATTGATATTTGAGACGATAGGTCAGATCGCCGATAATGCTTCGGTTCCAGTCTGCTCCCTTGAATGAACTGTGAAAATCAAGGGCAAAGCCTGCATTCCAATTTCCTGTAAGCGGACGGGGGTGGGATGCTGAGAGATAGGAGGCGATGAGGTCGGTATTGCCTGCTTCGGGATGATGTGTTTCGTGTTGTGCCTCGAATGTTGGGCTTTCTTCTGTGGATAATTTATTGCCATGACATTGAAGGATTGCAGCTTTTGCTGAAATGCGTGTGTAATATTGTTCGTTTTCATCAGCTGATATTTTCACCAGCAAATCAATTGCATACGAGTCGCCAATATTGCCCAACGCTTTAACCGCATACTGACGAACCTGCGGTTTTGTTTCATTCGTAAGTAAATCCATTAGAGGTTGAACCGCTCGCATATCCTTGATTTTTCCAAGCGCGGACGCAGCTAATCTTCTTGCATTCCCATCTTCGCTTTTCAATGTAATTACAAGTTCAGGTACAGCGGATGGTGATTTTGATTCTCCAAGCGCAACGATGTGCTTTATGGGATTTGATGATGCGTTATTTTCTGCTTCGGAGGGTTCATCTGAGGCATGGATTGATACGACACACCGAATCATT
>JANMSY010000173.1:0-3131 GCA_031389865.1 Anaerolineales bacterium
CTTCATTGCTCCTCCATTCATTGAACAAGCAGCGCAAGAACCCTTTCGGCGGTCTGATCTTCAGCGCTTTCCACCGCGTGGACATCGATTCCATATTGACCCAATTCGCGCGCGGCCTGAAGTGTGAACCCGTTTAATCCACTCATGCTGGCAACGAACGCCGCGTCCTTGCCGGCCGGGGCCTGTGTCGTCGTTATCAGATTGATGATCGTGCCCCGGCCTCTGGCGCGCATCACGCGTCCTACTGATTGGGTCATCAGGAACGCGCCTGTAAGATTGACATCGAGCACGCGGTGCCAGTCCCATTCGTCCATATCCAACAGGGAGACATGCGGTTCCACTGCCGCATGGTTGATCAAAATGTCAATTTGACCAAAATCATCCTCCACCTGTTTGATGATGAGTTGTGCGCCCAGTTTTTTGGCAACATCTTCGATGTATGCCTTGGCGCGTCCGCCACCTTTGAGAATGTCATTCACAACTTCCTCGACATTGATCGGTGAAATATCGTTTGCCGCAACAGCGGCACCGCGTTCGGCGAAGGCTTTGGCAAGCGCTCGTCCACATCCCTTGCCCGCGCCTGTGATCAGAACAACTTTGTTTTTTAGGTCATTCATTGGATTGCTCACATACTGGAACACGGTCGCGGTTTTCATAGGCATTCAACGATAATCCCAAATAGGGTGAGGGATCAAGGGTATTGTTGATGTCCAGTTCATTTTTGAATTTTCCGCTGCCATCATCTTCCACGATCGAAAAGTGCAGGTGAATACCGGTCGGGCTGTTGGGATCGCCGGAATAGTCGCCCTGATAGCCAAGAAATGTTCCCAGATCCACGGGTACATCATATGTGCCCGCTGGAAAATCTGATGAGATGAAGGTATTCCCCTGTTCATCTGCCATGTGGGTGTAATATAGCCAGATCTGTCTGCCGGGCTGCAAAGGGTCTTCTGGCACGCGTACAATGACTGTTGATTTCCAATCGGGCATGCGCGTCAGATAACCGGGATACGCGGAGACCACGCGTGTCACGCCAATATCTGTACCGCCGAAGATGTCTATTCCCTGGTGCGTATGACCTGGCCGAAAAGAATCGCCCCATAGGAAGCCGACGAAGCCATCGGTGGGGAAGTGGAACGGGGCGGATCCGCATTGGGAACCGGCGGCCAGCTTCCAGCCCGGGTGGTTGGCGGGGTTATTCATCCAGGTGCGGAAAGCGAGCAGGCGTGCACCGTTGGGCCGGTAGATGGAATAGGCAGCCCCAGCTGCTGCAATGACTGCTACCAAGAGAAGAGACAGGATGATAAGTCGTTTCGGCATGGCAGTGAATTATATACTTTAATAGTGAGGGTGCTGGAGCGGTTTGGAGATAATGATTTTTATCAATTGGTTACAGATGCTCTTGTTTTTGCGGGAACTTGATATATCGTGCATATATCGAAAAGGCAAACTCATCGTGAGGTGGGGATTCTTCGAAAATCCTGGATCAGCATGATTGTTTGTGCCGATCGCCAGACCGTCGAAGTGATATTTCTTTGACCGTTTTTGTTTTACAGCCAATATGTACTCTGTAAAACAAACTCGAAGCAGTGGTAAAAAACAATTCCATCCCAGTGTTGACATCGGATTTACCCTTATATAAAAAGGATGTGAAATTCCAGACCTGAATAGAGGAGCCATATAAAAAGCTGAATTCTAGACCGGAGGAAGACAATCAATGAAATCAAGATGGTTTTGAACGATTTTCATTTTGGGCTTGCTCGTGATTGCCGTTGTACCGGCTGGACACCGTACCAAGAGTGCTTCCATTTGAGGTTGCATTGTTATGCTGCTGTAACTTTTAATGACTGCGGTCGTCCTGAATTTAACTGGAGCAAGTTGATATGAATAGGTTACAATTCGGCTTGCTTTCCGGAATAAGATAATATAATATTATTATTCGGCAGTTATTCGCACAAGTTTTCTAAGTAACCTCTAATGTAGAAGTTGACTATATGAGTTAGACTCGCCCCCTATCGAAAAGGCAAACTCATCGTGAGGTGGGGACGCAAAGTCATGGGTCTGTTCTCCTGATGCGTACAGGCAACAGGCCGCCAGACCGCCGAATTTTTTGCTCGGTGGTTCTTTATTTAAGGAGGCCTCTGCATACAATGACGAACAAAATTTAATTTCATAGATTTTTCATCCATATTCTTGAAGAGGAGACAAGTCCATGTATAGAAAGTATTTTAGTATTCTTTCGCTCGTGTTAGTACTGGCAGTGGCATTCTCGGCAGTGGTGCCGGTGTCTGCCCAGCCCAGTATGAAAGGTAAGGGTGGTAGTGTCAGCGAGAGTCCAAATGGTTTGTATATTGTAGAAATGGCCGATATGCCTGTCGTGGCCTATAGGGGTGGTATCAATGGGTTGAGAGCCACCGCTCCGAAGAAGGGTCAAAAGATCGACCCGAATTCTTCAGACGTTGTCAATTACGTGGCATATCTCAAAACCAAGCATGACGATGCCTTGGGCAAAGTCGGTGGTCAGAAGTTGTATGATTACACCTACAGCTACAATGGCTTTGCAGCCAAACTCACCCTCGAGCAGGCAAACAAGCTGGCTGCGATGGATGGCGTGTTGGCAGTGAACCCGGATGAATTGCTCACCCTGGATACTTCCTCCACTCCCGGCTTCCTTGGCTTGAGTACTCCTGGTGGCTTGTGGAGCCAGGGTGTGACCGGTGAAGGTGTCATCATTGGTATCGTTGATGGTGGGATCTGGCCCGAGAGCCTGAGCTTCTCCGATCGCACTGGCACGAACGGTAACGCATCCAAGGATGGCAAGCTTGCCTACCAGCAGATCCCTGGCTGGCACGGCAGGTGCGTCCCTGGTGAGGAATTCACCGCATCGAACTGTAACCAGAAGCTGATCGGCGCCCAGTACTACAACGCAGGTTGGGGTGGCAATGCAGGCATCGATGCCCAGTTGCCGCATGAATACAACTCCCCGCGCGATTTCGGCGGCCATGGTACTCACACGGCCTCCACGGCTGGCGGTAACCAGAATGTTCCGACCACAGGCGCTGCCGCCGTGTTTGGCGCAGTCAGCGGCATCGCTCCGCGTGCCCGCATTGCGGCGTACAAGGTCTGCTGGC
>JANMSY010000283.1:0-2057 GCA_031389865.1 Anaerolineales bacterium
CCACAGCCACCACCCAGAAAATGATCTGCGCAGGGGTGGGACGTCCAAATTTGATGTTCTTGAGAAAGTTTTCTTTATTCATTCTGGCTTCATGTATACCATATCCAGCCCGAGTCGCTCCAGGCCTTCCTTTGCCCAGTGCTGCAGCAGCGCCGAATCTTCCTCCATCACCTGCATCATGACCGGGATGGCGCGCGGATCACGGATCTCCACCAGCGCGCGCAACGCAAGGATGCGGGCAGACTGCGACGCGCTTTTTACCTTTTCGATCAGGGAGGGTACGGCGGGCTTCCCGATATTGACCAACGCCTTAACCGCCAGATTACCGACCAGCGTATCCTCATCGCTTAACGCTTGGATGAGTGGTGGTGTCGCGCTTTCATCAGGTTTAACCTGCTGGGCCAGCCCCAGCGCCGCGCACTGACGAACTTCAGCGGCGGGGTCGCTCAGAAATGGGATCAGCCATTCCGTCCGCGCCACAGGCGATTGAGCCAGCGTGTGTAATGCCCACCAGCGCACGTCCACATCTGCAGACCTGGTCAGATCCAATAAGGCGGGAATTGCTTCTTCACCTAACTCGATCAAGGCAGGGACAGCTTTTTCTGCGCGCGGTTCGTCTCCGCTAGTTAGATCTTTTAACAAAGATTGCAGGGCATTCACGTTATTTCGCAGGAGGAGGCACGGGCAGCTGGCCCTCAGCTACGCTCACCCACTTATCGCCTTCTTCGATCAACATGACCGGGATGTCATCTACAATGGGATATTTGCGGGCGCAATCCTGGCAGATGAACCAGGCATCCTTGTGCAGTTTAAGTTCGCCACCAGTGGTGCGGACGCAATTTGGGCAACGCAGAATTTCGATCAGTGTTTCGCTAACCATTGATTCTCCATTTCTAAAATTCGTTCCCCTCGTTCCGTCAGCAGTTAAACTGCTGAGGAAACGAGGGGAACCTGCGGACTTACGAAGCAGGGTTGCTGCAGAGACTCTTCTCTTGAGCCAGTTTTTCCGGGTTCTTTGAATCGGGGCCGTATTCGCAAACTGCCTGCCACGGTTCGTAATGAGTGGAAATGTTATCCTGAAACAGAACCGCCCCATTGCGCCAGACGGTACGCGTCACGTTTACATCGGCGCCATTCGCAGACCAATCCACCTGCTTCATTTGATTCTTACCGAGTTCATTGTTCACTTCGAATAACGGCGACGGCGCACTAACAACATTAGTAACGCCGGTCGTATCCCATGATACGGTTCGGCCATCAGAGGTGGAATAGAACTTCCAGGTCAGCGAGCCGGTTCCCAGGTACGTTTCCATCAGGATCCAATAAGGTGAATCATTGGTAAATTTAAAATCCACCAGTGGGAAATAAACAGTTGCATCCAGGCCGGCCAGCCTGGGGTCCACGCCGCCACTGGCTATCCGTTCATAATATGAAACACGATACGCATGCGGAGTACGTTCAACGATGGGGAAGCCTGCATTAAATGCAGCACGGAAGAGAGTGGTGCTCACCTGGCAAACCCCACCGCCCACACCTTTGATCGTACGTCCACCGTAGATGATGAGCGCCTCTGCAAAACCATTGTCAAGGCTTACATCTCCCATGGTCGCGCCCATTGAGAACGTTTCCCCGGGCGCGACGAGCACGCCATGAAAACGCGCCGCCGCCGCTTCGATGTTTTGGATACGTTCCGGGCTCGAGCCAAAAAAGTAGGAGGTCTCAGACAAAAGCAATTGCGTGATCCCCAATTGCTCGGCTGTAGATGTACCGGAAACCTGAGGCTGTGCTTCATTGATAACCAGGCTGGCAGTATGCTCACCGCGCAGCAATGCATCATTGATGGCTTTGACGCTCGCTTCCACTTCCAGCGTGCGTCCAATTTTGGAATCTTCCATCAGCTCCAACTGCCGCGTTTCATCGTTAAAGATGAACCTTGCATTGGCGGGCAAACGGTCCACCTGTGACTTGACCGGTACCAGCATATCGCGCAGCGCTGTTGGGTTGAGACCCACCTGCACACCTAGTTGATCACCATTTTGGACGCGCTGGACGGCAAG
>JANMSY010000314.1:0-2831 GCA_031389865.1 Anaerolineales bacterium
GCAAAGCCACGAATTGGGGCGGATTCAATGCATAAACGGCATAAATGTGACATTGCACAGACATGGCTTTCTTTCTACAGGGTAGAAATCAATGGAATACGAGTCGGATTTGACTTCATTCTGGCACACAAGGGGTTTTTATGATATTTATCTAGTATATTGACAAAGTTTTTCGAGGCGGTTATACTCATCCACATGAAAAGCACGAAAGACAAGATTCTCCAAACCCTGCTCCGCAAGCCAAAGATCACCATCAATGAACTGGCTGAGGCGGTGGGCATCAACCCCATCTCGGTCCGGCACCACTTGACGAACCTGCAGATGGAAGGTCTCATCGCAGCAGATGAAGAACGTCACGGTGTGGGACGTCCACGCCTGGTGTATTCTCTTACAGAAGATGGAATGGAGAGGTTCCCCACGAAATATTTGCGTCTTACCACACGTCTATTGGCGCAGATGAAAGAGACCATGCCGGGGCCCATGGTGGCACAGTTGTTCAATCAGATCGCAGAAGATCTGGCAAGTGAATATTCCAGCCAGGTCCAGGGTATGGGCATGGAAGAGCGGCTCGAGTTGGTCAAGGAAATGCTTGCGCAGGAAGGCTTCACCGTGGAATGGGAGAAGAAGGGTGCTGATTACGAGATCCATGAGATCTCCTGCCCTTACTACCAGATCGGTGTGGCACATCCTGAGGTCTGCACTGTGGATCAAACTTTGATCTCGAAAATGCTTGCCCTGCCGGCCAACAAGGTTCAATGCATTCTTGACGGTGGCACGCACTGCACGTACGTTGTTCATCCAGAGGCAGTACCAAACTAAACTTTGACCCCAGGGTCGCAACTTGATGAGGAAATATGACAGAAGAAACAGTAAACGAAATCAAATGGACAATCCACGAAACACACCCCGACAAAGTGGCGGATGCCCGGGCAAGATTATCAGAAGTGGTTGATCCTGAAATTGGCATGACTATCATCCAGCTGGGACTGGTCCGTGACATTGTGATTGAAAATGACATGGCGCGGTTAAAGATGATTCTCACTACCCCATTTTGTCCCTACGGCCCGGCGATGATCGAGATGACCAAGGCAAAAGCTGTGGAAGGACTCAATATGCCCGTGACTGTTGAAATGGGTATGGATATGTGGGACTTCGCCATGATGGAAGACCCGTCCGCTTTGGATTGGGGTATGTACGCCTAAGGCTGGATCATGCCTGTTGATTTGAATCAATCATCAGCATGGTAATGAAATGAAAAGCGCCTCATTCGAGGCGCTCTTTTTCTTAATGGAAGCTTTCCATTTGCAGCTTTTCTGGAAAGGCCACATCCAAAGGTGTAACAACCAGGAATAGCTGTTCATCCTTCCTGGATATTAATGTACCTGTCTCGAGATCCTTGACTTCGTTGTAGTTCCAGCAGCGCTTTTCATATGCCGTTTTGCTCGAGGAGCTCTTTGAACAAATGACGGTTGCTCCCGATCACCATTTTTCATTGTGGAGTCGACACTTCGAACTAGGGTTTCCTTATTTGTCTTTTTCTTTTGGAAGGATTGAGCAGCCTGTGAAAAAATTCTGCCGAGAGAAGTCCAACCAGAGATCCTATGGCGACATCGCCGGGATAGTGATCACCCAGATAAATGCGGGAGAAGCCCACAAGAGATGCGACGATGTAACGCAATAGACTGAATCGTGGAGATTGATGATTCAGGAGCCACGCGCCCCCAAACGCCGCCGCCGCATGACCCGATGGAAAGGACCAGGTTCCTGGCTTCCTGCCAATAACAATCGCCTGAATGAGGGAGATGAATGGACGTTTTCGCCGAAAATAAGATTTGATCACCAATTCAACGAGCGTAGTTGTGAGGAGAAGCGGCAAGACGCTCTCTCTCAAGATCGATTTCGCCCGCCTGCGGTCGCGCAACGCCGCGATCCCCATTTCGCCATACCAGGGCGCCACAACGTTGAACATGGTTGTAAGTGCGTAGAAAAATCCGTTCAGCCAGCGCGTGTGAGGCAAATGATTGATCGCGAGAAAAATATTCGCGTCCAAGGCATCCAGCGGCTTAAGTCGTTTTAGTGCTGCCGTTCTCAGATATTGGCGTTGACGGGTGTTCGTCAGGGTTGGAGGAGCGCCCTGCTGTTCAGGATTCAGGGCTTCCTGCGCAGCTTCAGCCAGGGCTTCCTCTTGACGGCCGTCTGAAGCAGCGAGGACGCGCGCGGTCTCTTCAATGACCATTTCTGCCTTTTGGCTTTTCGTCGCAGACTGGGCTGCATCCTGCACTTTTTGCGCCCCATCAGCGGTCGATTCTGTCGGCGGTTGAGTCTCCTTCACATCGCTGGTGGTCTTGCCAGCAGCAGATGACTCCAATTTCTCCATGACTTCGTCCGCCTTTTCCTGCGAATCCACGCTTTTTATGGCCTCCTTCAACGCAAGACGGACGGGCTTCGCGTCCTTCTTTTCTTCCGGTGTAGGCATATCCCAGGGCGCGACAGATGTATCCCCCAATTCCTGTTCAGGGGAGTTGGCTGATTTCGGTTTCTGATCTTTATCTTCTGATTTACCCATACGATTCACAATTTGTATACAAGATTGCCTTCCTTACTCTTGATTGACGTACTCTTGATTAACGAAGGATTGCCTAATTTGATGCGCAGTCAGGATTGTCCGAGCGTATAGCTGAAACAGCCAAAAAGGGTGTGGTCTAAATTTTCGGGGAAGAGGAGCGTTGGTAGAGAGCCTTGCCATGCTTGAAATTGCGCCAGGGATTTTTCTTGGGTGGCGGGGGTTCTTGGATAGGTTGCTCGGGTAAGGGTTTACCAAAATCGCCTTG
>JANMSY010000318.1:0-16841 GCA_031389865.1 Anaerolineales bacterium
CCGCGCTGTGAGTTGTCAATGAGACTATCCACTGCCTCCTGTAACATGCGCTTCTCATTACGGATAATGACATCCGGGGCGCCAAGTTCGAGCAGAAGCGCAAAAAGGCCACTACCCGCCTGAAGGTAGTGGAGGCCTTCCGTCGTTCCGGGAATCGCCCTGAATGGATGATCCTGACAGTTCTTCCCGTCATCCCGCCCGATCTGCGCCCCATGGTGCAGTTGGATGGTGGACGCTTTGCAACATCTGATCTTAACGATCTGTATCGTCGTGTGATCAACCGCAACAATCGTCTCAAGAGACTGCTCGAACTTGGCGCCCCGGATGTCATTATCCGTAATGAGAAGCGCATGTTACAGGAGGCAGTGGATAGTCTCATTGACAACTCACAGCGCGGCAAGGCTCTTTCACGCCGTGGCCGCCGCGAGCTCAAATCCCTGAGCGATATGCTCAAAGGCAAGAAGGGTCGTTTCCGCCGCAACCTGCTCGGCAAGCGCGTGGACTATTCCGGTCGTTCCGTGATCGTGGTCGGCCCACAGTTGAAACTGTATCAGTGCGGCCTTCCCAAGAGCATGGCTCTTGAACTGTATCGACCGTTCGTGATCGCGCGGCTTGTGCAGAACAATTATGCCGCCAACGTAAAGGGAGCGCGTCGCCTGATCGAGCGCAACCGTCCTGAAGTTTGGGAAGCACTGGAAGGGGTCATTGGTGAGCGCCCTGTCTTATTGAATCGTGCGCCTACCCTGCACCGTTTGGGTATCCAGGCATTTGAACCGCTTCTGATCGAAGGCTCCGCGATCCAGCTTCACCCGCTTGTTACCACAGCTTTCAACGCCGACTTTGACGGCGATCAAATGGCTGTCCATGTTCCGCTTTCGCAAAAGGCAGTCAAGGAGGCGCGCGAACTCATGCTTGCTTCCAAAAATCTGCTTAAGCCAGCAGACGGCGAACCGATCATCTCGCCGTCGAAGGATATGGTGCTGGGTGTGTACTACCTGACCATGAAGCAGAAGGCCAATCACAAAGGTGATGGACGCGCCTTTGCCAGCATGGACGAAGTTGAAATGGTATACACGCTTGGCCAGGTGGAAGTCCACTCGGAAATCAAACTCCTCGCTTCATCCTGGTATGCCGACAACGGTGACCGCTTGGATGAACCTGCCACGCGCATCATCGACACAACAGTCGGGCGCGTGCTTTTCAACCGCATCCTGCCCCCGGAAGTCCAGTTCGTCAACGAAAAGCTGGATAAGGGCGGTGTGAAGGATTTGATTGCAGAGGTCTACGAAGTTTGCGGCCAGGAACAGACCACTGAAGTGGCAGATAACATTAAATCGCTCGGTTTTGAATATGCGATGAGATCAGGCACCACACTGGCGGTTGCCGATATCTCCATCCCACCGGAGCGCAAGGAAATTATTGAGAAGGCACTCACGGCCGTGGAATTGGTACAACGGGACTTCAGGCGTGGTCTCCTCACAGAGCAGGAAAAGAACGAACGCGAGATCGAGATCTGGCAGGCTACAACTGATAAAGTGGCCGATGCTGTAAAGCGGCATATGGATCCGGACGGCAACCTCTCCACAATGGCTTCATCTGGCGCCACGAAAGGTGGTTTCTCCACCATTTCACAGCTGGCCGGTATGCGTGGTTTGATGGCTGACCCATCCGGGCGCATCATCCCCATGCCGATCCGTTCGAACTTCCGCGAAGGGCTCACAGCCCAGGAATACTTCATCTCCACGCACGGCGCCCGCAAGGGTCTTGCAGATACGGCTCTTCGTACAGCAGATGCCGGTTATCTGACCCGCCGTCTCGTGGATATTGCCCAGGACATCATCATCAACGAACACGACTGCGGAACCCACGATGGCGTGCATGTTCGCCGCAAGGATGATGTTGCCGGTCAGACCATGAGCAGTCGTCTCTACAGCCGTCTGCTTGCTGAGAATGTCATTGACCCGAAGACTGGTGAAGTCCTTGGTCAATACAATAATGTTATTAACCAGGAAATGGCTCGCAAGATAGCCGCTTCCGGTATTAATGAAGTCAAGGTCCGCTCCGCGATGACCTGCGAACTGCAGCACGGTATTTGTTCCAAGTGCTACGGTCTCGATCTGGGACGCGGCGCCATGGTCGAACTCGGCTCTGCAGTCGGTATTGTTGCAGCGCAGTCCATCGGTGAGCCTGGCACGCAGTTGACCCTGCGTACCTTCCATACTGGTGGTGTTGCCGCAACCGGCGCAGACATCACAACAGGTCTTCCACGTGTGGAGGAAATTTTCGAGGCACGCAAGATGCCGAAGGGTGAAGCCCTGGTCGCAGAGATCAGCGGAACCGTGCATATTAAGCAATCTGAAAAGTATGCAGACCTGCGTGAAGTGGTCATTGAGCACAGCGAGCTGGTCAGCGATGAATACAGCCTTCCTGAAGACTGGAAATTCGCAGTCAAGGAAGAGGCTGAGGTGAAAGCCGGTGAAGTGCTGGCAACCCTGGACGACGCAAAGATCGTTGCCCAGCATGGCGGGCGCGTACGCATTGAGAAGAAGGAACGCAAGGTCATTGTCTCCTACGATCAGCGTGAAGAGACAACCTACGATGTTCCAACCACGTCACGCCTGCTCATTAAGGACAACGATAAGATCGAAGCCGGGCAGCCTCTCACTGAAGGCTCACTCAACCCCCATCGCGTTCTGAAAATCCAGGGACGTGATGCATGCCAGATGTACCTGATGACCGAAGTGCAGAAAGTGTACCGCTCACAGGGTCAAAACATCCACGACAAGCACTTTGAAGTCATCATCCGCAAGATGTTGAGCAAGGTACAGGTCACCCGACCAGGCGATACCAAGTTCCTGCCTGGTGATACACTGGACCGCCTCCAACTGCGAAAAATCAATGAACAATTGCTTGCAGAAGGCAAACAGCCCGCAAAGTCTGGTGAAATTCTGCTCGGAGTTACAAAAGCTTCGCTCAGCACTGACTCGTTCCTTTCAGCTTCCTCCTTCCAGCACACCATCAAGGTGCTGGCGGGCGCCGCAATCGGTTCCACGACGGACCCGCTCTTCGGCTTGAAGGAGAACGTGATCATCGGCAAGCTGATCCCGGCAGGCACAGGCTTCGTACAAGGTCGTTTTAATGACAACGGCAACATGGATGTAGGCGAAAACGCCTCCACCAAGTGGCCTGAAATCTCAGACCCCACGGCAGCAGACGACTAGTACTCCAACAAGATTAAGTCGGAAGGTGAGACAAGGGAAGAATCGAACTTTCTACCCTACAGTTTTAGATTGTTCGAGTACTAGTCAATCAGGGCGACCGGAAACGGTCGCCCTTTTGATTTAAAGGTAATGTTCAAGTGGCAGTAAAATGGACGCATGCCTCCTCCGCGTTTCACACCGAAAAGGCCGCAGGGACAGGTTACGCGCGGGAAGACTGCATCCAACCGACTGCGCCGCGTCGATAACTTCATCCTGCTGTACGAGCCCCCGCTTCTCACGCGGACCGATGGCCTGTTCGCCGATTCGATATTCGTTGACCTCGGCTATGGCTTTGAGGCGCGCACCACGCTCGAAAGCGCGTCACGCTTCCGACGCCTGAATCCTGACCTGAAAATCCTTGGCGTGGAGATAGACAAGGAGCGTGTGGATAATGCGCTTCCTTTTTCCGACGAAAACACCTTCTTTCGCCTGGGCGGATTCAACCTGCCGTTGAAGGAAGGTGAACATGTTCGGCTCATCCGCGCCTTTAATGTTCTGCGCCAGTATGGAGAAGAGGATTTCGCTCCCGCCTGTGAAAGAATGGCACAGCATGTGCTGACGGGCGGATTAATGATCGAGGGGACGTCCACGCCCTACGGGCAGATCTGGGCCGCGAACCTGGCACGCCGGCTGGAAAATGGACAGTGGAGCATGGAAGCGCTGGTCTTCAGTACAAACTTTCATCTGGGGTTTGATGTTGGGGAATTTCAAACGATCCTGCCCAAAAATTTAATCCACCACGTTGTCAAAGGTGAGCCCATTTATGATTTCTTCGAAGCATGGAAGGCATCCGCTGTGGAGACATCTGCCATGAAAACGTTTGGTCCGAGACAATGGTTCATTGCAGCAGCGGAACGGATGGCAGAGCGCGGCTATCCAATTGCATCTCAACGCAAATGGCTGACCCGCGGGTACCTGATCTGGAAACAAGATTAGAGTTTGGAACTATTTCCACAAATTAATCGTCCAGAGCGTGAGGGGATGCTTCGTTGTTTTTGGTGTTGTTATGGTTGCTTTGACCGAAAGGATGTAAACATGTCTAAATCCAATCCGCTCCTTTTATCGGTTACCGTATTGTTAATTGCGTCCCTGGCTTGTGTCTCACCCAGTATTGTTGCACCCGCCACCGTAGACCCAAATCTCATCGGAACTGTCGTTGCAGAAACGGTTGTCGTGGCACTCACACAGACTGCTGTCCCATCGATCGCGCCTATCGTTATGGCATCAGAAACACCTGCATCCAGCATGACACCTGAGCTGCCAACACTAACCCCCACTGTGACATGGACACCACCACCCGTGTTTACTCCAACGCCTGTCATTCCCTTGATCAGTGTCTCCCTGGCTACGAACTGCCGCGTGGGACCGGGCAAAGTGTATGACCGTGTGGGCGCTCTGTCGGTGGGCGAGGTCGCCGAAGTCTATGGCCGTAATCATACGGGCAATTACTGGTACATCCGCAACCCGACCCGCAACACGGAATTTTGCTGGCTGTGGGGAGAATATGCCAGCCTGGCTGGGAACACAGCCGCACTGCCGGTCTACACTCCTCCACCCACGCCCACACCGATGCCCAACTTCGAAGCCGACTACGGCGGCCGGGATACGTGCGTCGGCTGGTGGGTGGACCTTGACCTGTATAACAGCGGTGGCATTACGTTCAAGTCCGTTGCGCTCACAGTACGAGACATAGATACAGATGTCAGCCTGTCCCTCTACACGGATGGCTTCACCGATAACGATGGCTGTCCCGGCTCAACAACAAGAGATAATCTGAATCCCGGCGCATCGCGGACGGTCAGCTCGCCTGCCTTCACCTATGATCCAGACGGACACAAGCTCCGTGCCACGGTTACGTTGTGCTCCAATACCGGGCAGAATGGCACGTGCGTGACGCAGGTCATCACATTTACCCCCTAACGTAAAAGGGTAGGCAAGTAGCCTGCCCTTTCTTTTTGGGACTGGCTAAAAGAATGGGCCATATTTCTTCTCACCACACACCAGCCCCGCTGGGGTGGTGCCGGGGGAGAACACGGAGTACACGGAGAATGTAGAAGGTTTTCTCTGTGTTCTCCGTGTACTCCGTGGTGAAATTATTGGGCAAGCCCACACAATTATCCACTCTTTTCTTTTTTCACTTGACGTGTTAACCCTTTCCCCGTAAGATTATCCAGTTTATAGAACATACATTCACACAACGAAGCTTTGCCGCGAAGATTCTCTTTTTACGCCTGGGGCGATTGCCTTTAACTTTTAGTCTTCGCGAACCTGATTTCTTTGGTGGAAAAAAAGGATTTCACATGGAACTTGGTTTAATCAAAAAAATAGACATTGACAATGAAATGCAGCAGTCGTATCTCGATTACGCCATGAGCGTGATCGTGGCGCGCGCCTTGCCCGATGCACGCGACGGGCTCAAGCCTGTGCAGCGCCGTATTCTGTATGCGATGTATGACATGGGTATTCGTGCAGACTCCACGTACAAGAAATCTGCCCGTATCGTCGGCGAAGTGCTCGGTAAATATCACCCGCATGGTGACTCGGCAGTCTATGAAGCGATGGCGCGCATGGCGCAGGATTTTTCCATGCGTACCCTGCTCGTGGATGGACAGGGCAACTTCGGTTCGGTGGATGGCGACCCACCCGCTGCGATGCGTTATACCGAAGCGCGCCTGACGCCTGCAGCGCTCGATATCCTCTTTGATCTAAATAAGAACACCGTTAACTTCAATCCCAACTTCGACGATACGTTAACGGAACCGGGCGTTCTACCTGCCGCCCTGCCGAACCTTTTGGTCAACGGCGCAACCGGTATCGCCGTGGGCATGGCAACCTCCATCCCGCCGCACAATCTTGCAGAAGTGATCGACGCCATTGTGTACATGCTCGACCAGTATGAAAAGCTCGATGACATTGACGTTGAAACATTGATGGAATTTGTGCATGGACCCGATTTCCCCACCGGCGGCGTCATCATCCAGGAGAAGGGCGAAGACGGGATCGAATCGGCCTATGGCTCAGGGCGCGGACGCGTCACAGTGCAGGCAAAGGCCCACGTGGAGGAGATGGAGCGCGGCAAGAACCGCATCATCGTCACTGAACTTCCATACATGGTCAATAAATCCAGCCTGATCGAGCGCATTGCCGACCTGGCACGCGAAGGTCATCTCGAAGGCCTCTCGGATCTGCGTGACGAATCAGACCGCCATGGGATGCGCATCGTCCTTGAGATGACAAAGAATGCCGACCCCGATGTTATTTTGCGCGACCTTTACAAGCGCACACCCATGCAGACCACGTTCAGCATCAACCTGCTGGCGCTTGTGGATGGGGAGCCGCGCACGTTAACTCTCAAGCAGGCGTTACGCGTCTATATCGAGCACAGGCTGACGGTCATAAAAAGACGCGCGGAATTCGATCTGGAAAAAGCCCGGGCACGCGCCCACATCCTTGAGGGATATCTCGTCGCCCTAAAGAATCTGGACGGGATCATTGAACTGATCCGCAGTGCATCGGACGTTGACACTGCACGCGGCAAACTCATGAAGCGCTACAGGCTGACGGAACCCCAGGCAACCGCCATCCTCGATATGCAGCTGCGCAGGCTGGCGGCATTGGAACGAAGGAAGATCGAGACCGAATACAGGGAAGTCACCGGCCTCATCAAGGATCTGGAAACGTTATTGAAATCTCCAAAGAAGATGCGTGGTGTGGTGTCAGATGAGTTATTGAGGGTGAAGGAACTGTACGCTGACCGCCGCCGAACGCAAATTGTTAACTTCTCGAAAAACAGCAAGGGCGAATCAAAGACCCTGACTACAAGAGACCTGCTGCCACAGCAACAGGTGTGGATCGGTGTCACAGACGATGGCCTGGTCTCGCGTACACATGACGACAGACAGCCGAAACACTCGGGCAACGATGCGCCGCGCTGGCTGGTAAAAGCATCCACAACGGATACTGTTTACTTTGTTTCCAAATCAGGACGCGCCGCGGCAATTGCTGCACATATCATCCCGCAGGCAGAGAAGTTAACGCAGGGCACAATGTTCTACAAAGTCTCGCCGCTGACAGAAAACGATTCACTTGCAGCGGTCTTTACCCTGCCCTCCCGAAAATCGGCTTTGCCCCCGGAAACATGTGTGATCACAACCAGCAAGTCTGGCATGATCAAGAAGAGCCTGGTCACTGAACTGCCAGGTCCTTCGTCGCAGACGTTTCCGCTGGTCAGAGTGAACGAAGGGGACCGCTTGATCAGCGTCGGTTTAACGGACAATAAAAGCAAGGATATTCTGCTGGTCACCGCGCTGGGAATGGCGATCCGCTTCAGGGAAGATGACGTACGGCCAATGGGACTCGTGGCTGCAGGCGTGAACGGGATGAAACTGGACGATAAGGACGAAGTCGTGGGCATGGAAATAGTACCTGCCGATGGTGATGTGTTGATCGTCACAAGCGATGGCAAAGCGAAGCGGCTCGATCAGAAGGATTTCCCGCTGCAGGGACGTTATGGCAAGGGCGTGATCGCCTGGGATATTCCAGATAATGTGAAACTGGCCGGCGTTGTGTTGGATAAGCCGAGCCACATGGCAACGCTCCACCTCACCAGGGGCGCGCCGAAATCAACACGGCTGGATGCGGTCAAAATGCGTAAACGTGCCGCGACCAAGGGCGATGTGGTAGTGGAAGTGAGACCTGGTGAGGAAGTGGTTTCCGTCAACGTGAACTGGACGGTGGATAAGTTTGTGGATGAAGTGAAGGAAGCAAGGAAGCCATCCTCCTCGAAGGGACACGATGTGAACGGCAACAAGCCTTCGAAGGCCTCTTCAACTGGGAAAGTAAAGAAGAGCGCGCTGGTGAAGAAAGCGAAACCTGCAAAAAAGGTTTCCTCAGGGAAGGCAGTGGCTAAAACGAAGACCGCAAAGAAGAAAGCAAAAGGCAAGAAATAAATAAGAAGTCCCGTGACAGGAAAATCCTTCACGGGACTGTTCTATTTATCCAAATTTCCAAACTCGTCCCGCCTTCGGCGGGAAACCGAATCAGAGAATCAGAGCTCAGATTTAAGGATGGGGGAAACACAAACACGAAAACCGAAGTTATCGTAGAGGAAGTTCGGATCGAGCCTGAAGCGGAGCGCACAGCGGGCAAACCCAAGACTATAGTCGAACGAGCCGCCGCGCAGAACACAAGTCCTTCCATCTTGCGGACCCCGCGGGTCTTTCACGCTTTTACCTGCTCTGTTTTTATATTCATTTTCATCAAACCAATCGCTGCACCATTCCCACACATTGCCACTCACATCGGCACAACCATAAGGCGAGTCCCCCTGTGTGGAAAATTGGCCCACTTCAGATGTATCACCAAGTTTTGCTTCGCCAGTGTTTGCCTTTTGAGGATCAAATTGATCTCCCCAGGGATAGATCGATCCATTTTCGCCGCGTGCGGCTTTTTCCCATTCGGCTTCCGTAGGCAGATGATAGTGCCTTCCACTCTTCTCACTTAACCATCTACAATAGGCAATAGCATCGTTCCAACTGACATTGACCACAGGATGACCACCTTTTTCGGAGGGAAATTGGTCTCCATCCCAGCCTCTGGGCTGGGTGTATTTTGCATCTTTTATGAAGGCCTGATATTCGCGATTCGTAATTGGATATTTGCCAATGGAATATTCGGAAAGTTCCACCGTGTGCTGCGGCTGTTCCCATTCAGCATATTCTTTATCAAGCCCATCTTTTATGGCTTGCGCGGCTTGTTCTTTTGTGGAACCCATCAAAAATTTACCTGTAGGAATGCGCACAACCTGCGGTTCGAATACCTTGAGATCGGATTCCGTTGCTGGCGCGACTTGTGGGGCCTCCGCGCGGCGAGTGAGGGTGAAATAGAGTCGTAATTCATCGGGTGGCAAACCCGCAAAATTGGCATCTAGCAATTCAGGTTTGTGCAACGTAAGAATACGTCGGACCGCGGCCGCGCCACGACGAGAAAGAAAAGGCATAAGTGCGGGAGGGGGCTCGAGGACTGTAGATAATTTCTCCGAACTCCCCTTTTGCTCCCGAGTTGCCTCTACACGATAATACTCTTCCATTTCACGCAAATAACGCGGTTCGTCTTTCAAAAGCAGGTTGTATAGATCAGGATGCACAGCCTGGATCGCTACAACTTTTGCCAAACGAATGGGTTTGATTCTTTCCTGCAATTTGGCTTTGCGCTTATCTGCCAGTTTCCACAGCATCAAAAAGGTATTAACTGTGCGTTTAATCTGGCGCGGGTTATCGCCCAATCCTTCGGCAAATATCTTCGGGCATTCATCGTCAGGCCAATCTGCGCTGAGCCTATGCACGAATTTGCCCATATCAGTTGATACTACATGCGGGATCTGGAAGGGCAAATGAATGATCTAGTCGAGGTACTTAATGCCTTCAATGGTGAAACGTGCCTGCCCGTCAGCATCCTTTTTGTCAGTAAATTCCTTATATTTCATTTCTATACCGCGCGCGATCACATCCTGGTCAACCCCAAGGACGAACACACAGTCCTTTACATCAAGGAATAATTTAATTGCTTCGAGCACCTCAATTGCTTTTTCGGGCAGGCAGCGGTCAAGGTCATCCACGAAAACAACCAGTCTGCCTCCATGATTGGATATGTGTTGCTCAACAAGAACACGAAACTTACCCTGAAACTGTTCAAGGAAACGCACCTGTTCTATATGGATTTTTGTCCGCTCACGTTGAATGGCATCCGTTACCTCATCTGTAAGCGACTCAGCACCCAACAATTGAACTTTTTTCACAAAGTCACTTAGAACAGCGCCACCCGGTATAAATGAAAGTCCAAGTTGAACAACGCCTTTCGCCACAGAACCACCCAATTTTGCCAGATCAATCGTTACTCCGCCCGTCTTTTCGATTTCAATGGCGCGATAAAGCATGGTCTCCAGATAATCCAGATCCTGCGTTGGCTGACCTTCCTGTACCCTGCTTCGAACCGCCGTCAGTACACTCAGAATAAACGCGCGCCAGAGTGTATCTTCCTTGTCATATTTCCACGCGTCAAACCAAGCAATCGTGAAGTCATCTGGCAATTGCTTCTTCACCATCCTCATCAGTGAAGTTTTGCCTGAACCCCATGTGCCAAATACACCAATGGTCAATGGTGTATTGCCTGTCTGAATAATGTCTGCGAGGGTTTCGACGTAGGGAGTGAAGTCGAGAGCGTCTTTATCGGTCCACTGGTCATCGAGGATGTAGGTTTTTGAGTCGGAGTTGGGCATGGTAATTCCCTGTTTGAACCGCGAAGGACGCGAAGATTTAATATACCTGCGAAGAGATTATCTTCCCAAATAATCTTTGACGGCCCGTATGAATTCCGCCGCCCATTGGAAAGACTCAATAGCTTCTTCTTCTGTGATCGAGCTTTCCACCCCGTAATGACCTGTTTCGCGGCGTCTCTCTGCAATAATGATCCGACCATGAAATTTGGGGTCAAGTATCCTGGTTTTTGCAAACTCTTTTCCATAGGCGGCGATGACTGCTGAATGACTCGAGAACTGCAAGTTTTTGGAGTGAAGCAAAGCTCCTGTCAGGTAAAACATCGTGTAATAAGACTGGGCAGCGGAGTAATTGGAAAATCCTGTGTCCAGCAATACTTTAGCGGCTTGATGGCTTTCTTCCGCGCGATTGATGAAAACCTGAACCTGAGGAGTAATCATATGCTCACGGCATCCTTGCGAACATTGAGCATGAAGGGCATTTTACTTTCTAAATACCTTTTGTCGGAAATAAAATGACAAATGATAACAACCTCATGTTCCAGGCAAAGTGAAGCCACAAAATCTATTGAGAGCTTTTCAACATCCCTGTGATTGAAATCCCCGTTCAACACGACCATCACATCAATGTCGGAATCGGGGAGGCGTCCCTCGCCGCGCGCAAACGAGCCGAAGAGATACACGGCTTTCAACTGGTCGCCGTAAATTTTGACCAGTCCTTTTTTGAGTTCGCGCAGTATTTTCCTGATGTTGTTTGGCATAATACGGACCTGTTGCCTAAATTATACGTCAATGGTCAATCTGTAGCTCTTATTTTATCCCCAAAACGAAAAGGGACACGATGTATCGTGTCCCTGCATGATCATGGTCGGGGAAGATTCCCTTCCAACCCCAGCTCAGGTGCGATCCTGCGCATCGCCTGGATCACATTCCCCACATGTTCCCATAACTCGATGCCAAATTCCTTTGCCGCATGTTCCATTTCCGTGCGTGAGGTGCCGGCCGCAAAGGCTTTGTCCTTCCATTTCTTCTTGACCGACGAAGGCTCCAGGTCATAGAGCGAACGGGACGGGCGCACCAGCGCGACCGCGGTGATCAAACCCGTGATCTCATCGCAGGCGACAATGGCTTTGCGCACCATCGTATCGCGCGGCATGTTTAAATGATCGGCATGGCTCAGGATGTCCTGGATGATCTCTTCGGGGACGCCGCGCTCACGCAGCATTGGCGCTCCTGCCTGCGGATGTTCCTCCAGCGTTGGGTGGATCTCCCAATCGAAATCGTGCAGCAGGCCGATCAGCCCCCAGCGTTCCACATCTTCGGCAGGGAGGACACCTGCACCCTCGGCAAACTTCTCAGCATAGAAGCGCATGGCAGCTTCCACCGAAAGCATATGGCGAACAAGTCCTTCATTTTTCACATAGTCACGTACAAGGGATAGCGCTTCATCACGGGTCATAAGTCCTCATCTGTAAACGTCTTTACGATGTTTAACTCGAACTACTTCAATAACCAGCCTGTTTTCAACGATGTTGTACAGAACACGATAGTCTCCAACGCGGATACGATAGATATCTTCTGTCCCCACAAGTTTTCTGACTCCCTGCGGATGTGGATTTGAAGCTAAATTATCAACTGCCGAGATGATTCTTAAGATCATGGGTCTCGGCAGTTTTTCAAGTTCCTTTATGGCAGAACGCTTCCATTCAATCTTGAATGTATCCATCGCGCTTTAGCCTAGCAACAACTTCTTCATGTGGGATCGTTGGATCGTCGCGGCGCTCAGCTAAAACCGCAAGGTCCTGCAGGTCTTCAAGTAACTCCTCAAATTCTTCAATGGGAAGAATCACTGCAGTCTTATTGCCATTTTTATCAGTCACATATTGTGCTTGCAATTCTCGGATTGTGCGTGCCATTTTTACTCTCCAATCCAATTATACAGCCTATATACTCGTCGAGGTTTCCAGGCCGTGCTCCCTGGCGAGATCATCGAGCAGGACTTCCACCTCATCGATGAACTGATCAAGCCCGTTCACATGGTCTTCAAAACCGACTGCGGTCATGCCGAGTTGACCACAGGCGGAACGCCAGGCATCAACGGCGTGGTCGGGCAGCACATCCACTGCCAGAGTCCATGTTTGAAGCAGGGGCCAGAGTGCAGCGTACGGAGTCTCACCTGCAAGGATCGCAAGGATCGCCTTCTCGTAGTAATTCAAACGTGCGGGATGGATGCGCCCGTCAACGTGGTCATTTTCAGAAGCGGCTTCGAATGCAAGTTTCCACTCGGGGACCCAGGCGCTGATCTGGGATCTATCCAGCGCGGACCCGCCCATCAGGCCGATCAGCGCTGCGTTCATTCCGGGACGTTGAGCTGTTTCCGCTCGTGGGGCGAATTCAAGCATCAGGCGGCGCTCCTGCAGCGGGGGCCCTGAGAGCTCCGCCACGGCATTGACCACGTGGAAGAGTGACTTCAGATACTTCGTCACATCCCTGGGAGCAACGGGGTCTCCTACTTGAAGCAGGTCGTGCCAGATCTGACGTCCATGAGAGAGCAGGAGGCGTGAGCGATGCAGGGCCGGCGCGGGCGCATTGAATTCGAATCCTGCCCGCAGCCCCGCCTGCACAAACTCGAAGTACTTGTCACGTTCGAACAGGAGCATCGGGTCATACATCTCCCAGCCCAGCCACGGGTCTACACGCAGGTCGCGCGGTCGTTTGAACTCCGCCTTGGTGCGGTGACCAAGATCCACATGGAAGTCAGGCGTAAGTTTAATGAACTCGCGTTTCTGTTTTGGCTCCTCCGCATGGACGAAGATAATGTCAATGTCAGTTGTGCCACCGAGCAGGGGGTCAATATCCAGCACGAGCGAGCCGGTCAGATACGCGGCGACGATGTCGCGGTCGTTGAAGGCGCGCTGCTGTGTGGTCTCTTTTGCAATTCGGATCAGTGATTCACGCGTAACTCGCATATGATTTCCTTTGTCTCAAGCCGCCGTTCCGCTTAGCGCACTGGCTCGGGCAACGGCAGACTCTGTTGATACGGAGGCAGGCTCAGGCTTTGCCTGATGCGGTCCTCCATCCACCGTAGATGCTCAGGGTTCTGGATAATGTTCAGGTGGTTGGTGTCTATGGTTAAAACAGGCGTATGGTCAAAAGGTTTTGAGAAAAAGTCGTCATATGACAAATTGAGTTCGTGAATATAAGAGCGTTCCATTTGTCTTTCGTAGGGACGGTCTCGCAGGGCGATGCGCTGCATGAGGGTGTCGGTGCTGGCCTGCAGATAGACGAGCAGGTCAGGCTTCTCGATCTTTTCGGCGAGAGCTTCATGGACCTTGTAGTACATGCCGAGTTCGTCACCCTTGAGGTTGATACGGGCAAACAGTGCGTCCTTGGCAAAGGTGTAATCGGCGAAAAGATTTCTTCCTGTCGCGACCATTTCCTGCACGGTGCGCCGCTGCTGGTGATAGCGGCTTAGCAAAAAGAAGATCTGCGTCTGAAAGGCATAACGGTCACGGTCGCTGTAGAAATCCGAGAGGAACGGGTTTTCCTCAAAGACCTCCAGCAGCATCTCAGCGTCAAAAGCATTTTGAAGAAGGCGGGCGAGGGTGGTCTTACCGACTCCGATGACCCCTTCGATGGCTACGTACATTGAATGCACTCCATTGGGTAAGTTGAGTGCAAGGATACCATAATTGAGGGTCTGTCAGGTTCCAGGTTCGGGGTATCAGGTTTCAAGTCTTGCAGGCAGGTTTTGTCGAATATATTCGAGAACAAAGATCTCCCGTCTCAACCAGTCAGGCGTTTTATCAGAATCAAGTAATACTTTGTTGAGCTGAATTGCGTTGTCAATATCAATCCAGACAGGTTTGAATCCCAGGGCTCGTTCATACTCATCCAACTTTCCACCACGTCGCATTGATAATAGTGGGATGTCATCTTGAATACATCGTACTCGTTCTCTTTTGGAAGGTCGTATTCGATGACTGTACCCATTTCCCGCCCGATATGTGCCACGGACATTCCAGATTCCTCCCTGATTTCACGAGTCAATGCGTCAATATGAGTCTCCCCTTCCTTGACGCCTCCGCCAGGAAATTTGTAATCACCCACATTGGCTGAATGGATCATAAGAAGATTCCTGCCACGCAGAATTACGCCGCGTACGGCTGTCCTGTAATTTAATCCCAGTGCAACGATGAAGTTCAGTCAGAATATTCATGGACAGGATTTTATCGCTTAAAAACAGCAGCCCTCACCATTTCTGGCAAGGGCTGCTGATCACTACATACTGGTTACTGCACTGCGGCTTCAGCCATTTCCTCCTGCTTCTTGAACTGGCTCATATACAGGTCATAATAGAAACCTCGCTTTGCGAGCAGCTCATCGTGTTTACCGCGTTCGATGATCTGGCCATCCTTGAGCACAAGGATCATATCTGCGTTGCGGATGGTGGACAGGCGGTGGGCAATGACGAAGGATGTGCGCCCTTTGAGCAGCTGATCGAACGCCTTTTGGATGAGACGCTCGGTTCGTGTGTCCACGCTGGAGGTTGCCTCATCCAGAATGAGAATTTTCGGGTCCGACAGTGCAGCGCGTGCGATCGAGAGCAACTGGCGCTGTCCCTGCGAAAGCCCCGAGCCGCGTTCGCCCAGCACGGTCTGATATTTTTCAGGCAGGCGTTCGATGAACGAATCAGCGTTGGCAATCTTGATGGCGGCCATCACTTCTTCATCGGTCGCGCTTGGCCGCCCAAAACGGACATTTTCCATGACTGTGTTGCTGAACAGGAATGTATCCTGCAATACAATGCCGATCTGCTCGCGCAGACTCTGCATGGTCACATCACGGACGTCGATACCGTCGATTTTTACCGAGCCACTCGTCACATCGTAAAAACGCGGCAGCAAATTAATAATGGTCGTTTTGCCCGCGCCGGTTGGACCCACAATCGCGATCGTCTGTCCGGGCTCGGCTCTCAATGAGACATCCTTGAGGACAGGCACGCCATCTTCATAGGAGTGTGTGGCATTCGTGAATTCCACAAGTCCCTTGATCTGCGGCAGGGCCCTGGCATTGGGCTTATCTGCCACGGCAATTTCCTCATCGAGGATGTTGAAGATGCGCTCCGCACCCGCGATGGCATTCTGGATGTTCGTCCACAATACGGCGATCTGCTGGATCGGCTGGTTGAAGCGCTGGACATAGGCGAGGAAGGTGATCACCAGACCGAAGGTAACCGTTGCCCCGAAAAGAGTCTGTCCCTTGAGCAGTGCCCATCCGCCCGCGCCGACAACGATAGCCAGCGCCACATAGGACAATGCCTCCAATGCAGGCGCAAGCGCGGATGTGTATGACACAGCGCGTACATTCGCATCCCGGTTCGCGGCGTTCACTTCCTTGAACTGCTCGATATTCTCATCCGCACGATTGAACGCCTGCACTTCACGGACCGCGGCGATGCTTTCCTGCAGTTCCGCGTTGACGTTGCCGATTTCCTTGCGGCTGGTGCGGAACGCCTTGCGCGCCTGTGACGAGAAATAGAGGGTCACAATGAACATGACAGGCGCAATCGAAAGCGAAAGCAGCGCGAACGGCAGGCTGGCTGTCAGCATGTTGTATGCCACCCAAACCAGTAAAAGGACTCCGCTTAAGACGTTGATCAAGGCGAATGAAACGGCCTGCTCAATTGCAGAGGTATCGTTCGTGATGCGGCTCATCAGGTCACCGGCTTCATGCTCGGAGTAATAGCTGAGCGAAAGCTCATGCAAATGATGGAACACGTCCAGGCGCAGTTCGCGCAGCACATGCTGGCCCGTCCACGACATGAAGAAGAAGGTCATCCCTGTGACAATGGCGCCGAGCACAAACAGGGCCACAACGATCATGATGAGTCGAAAGAGGCCTTCGATGCGCTGATCGCTCGTCATGGAAGCCATGTCCACGGGCGCGGGATAGTCATTCCACGTGTAGGCTTTATGAACCAGTTGACGGGTCCAGGTCAACGAGGAGGGATCGGTTGTCCCAAGCCAGCAGGCAGAGGCAGAATTCCCGGCCTGCACCTCAGCCGCGGGCCCGAATGTAGCAAATTGATTTCCCAAAGGCACAAGGAAGCAGTCGGTGGCCTGTCCGGTGAGTTCGGGTGTGATTACCTGGGTCCAGGTAGAGATGATGATCAGCACCAATACCATCAGGAGCACGTACCAGAACCTGCCAAAATAACTGCCGAGGCGCGCAAGAGTGTTACCCAGGTTTTTGGGTTTGAGCGTTTCCTGCTTGAAAAGATCCCGGTTCATCATAGGGCACCTACC
>JANMSY010000331.1:0-23787 GCA_031389865.1 Anaerolineales bacterium
GACTTGTGTCTTGCATTGTGAAAGGTATATCTGTGATATTTCTTGATGCACCATCAAAAGGAAAAACTGGATAGACTAACTGTCTATCCAGTTTCAGTAAATCACAGGTTTTACCGTCATTGCGTGAGGGTGCCTTTCCCGACGAAGCAATCTTACTCCTCAGACGGAAAATTGCTCGAAAATATGAGATTGCTTCGCAAAGAACCCTCGCAATGACGGGTTATGCTGAGGTTAGAATCAAATTCGTGATTTACTGAGTTTTGTTATTTCTTCCACTTGGGATTTGCTCACGGCAAATTGAATGTTCTCACCAGAAAGACTGCCATTTGGGCTCGTGTAACAGGGGCTTCCGGGCAGTAATTGCCATTACCACAACCCGCCGTAATGCCTTCGGCAACCAGCTGCTTAATCCAGGCAGCCGCCCAATGGGTGGCAGGCACATCTCCAAAGCCGGTACTCGCTCCCACAGCCGATGGGGCATAAGACGGCCCATGTTTGGCGCGCAATAAGAACACTGCCATCTGGGCGCGGTTGACCACAGCCTCCGGGCAATAGTTTCCGCCGCCACAACCACCCGTAATCCCTTCTGCAGCGAGCTGCTTGATCCAGGCAGCGGCCCAGTGCGTTATAGGCACATCGCCAAAGCCTGTACCATTTCCTACCGCAGGAGGAGTGTAAGAAGAACCATGAAGTACTCGTTCGAGGAAAATTGCCATCTGTGCGCGCGTCACTGAAGAATCGGGGCAGTAGTTGCCTCCCCCACAACCGCCAGTAATGCCAGCTGCATATAAACGTTCAATCCATTCGAAGGCCCAGTAAGAAACAGGTACATCTGCAAAAGTCGGCGGAGGCAGGGTCGAATACTCGTCTGCACCAAGATCTGAAATACCATCATAAGGCCGACCCTGCCCGTCAATATCCGTAGTGATCGTACTGCCTGTTGCCTGATCCTTCGCAGCGGAATCGCCTCGAAGATGATAGTTGAAATCTGGGGCACCCGCTGAGATGAACCCTGCAGACGAAGCGGAAAGCATGCTCGCCAACCCGTTGAACGCTCCCGCCCCCCCATCACCTGCATTCGAATTATCGTTGTTCCCAGCAAACAAACCGCGATTGAAATTGACGGTATTGCCTTGCTGTACATGAACTGCCACAGCACCTGCCTTCCCTTGCGTGTGATTGGCAATAATACTATGGCTGACATTCGCCGTAGACGTTGAAATACCCGGTGCTGTCAGAACCAACAAACCTTGCCCGGCAATGAGAGTCGTTCCGAGCCGATTCCGAGCAATTGTCACGTGTGAAAAGGTTGCCGTGAGTCCTTGAACCTGGATCCCGCCTCCGCCACCGCCTAAGGAGGTGCCTCCACTGCCCATTGTCACGTAATTATCGGCGACGATGACATTCGTGACTGATCCAGTTGGATTTATATCTGTTCGAGATCTCCATAAATAGAGTCCTCCTCCCCCAGCCGGGCCTGCATTCCCTGAACTGGTTGTATTTCCGCCAATGGCGCTATTTGAGATGAGCTGCACTCGCTCAATCGTTGCTGGCATGTTAAATACCAATACGCCTCCACCTGCGCCGAAGCCCCCGGTTGCTGCATTTCCTGCCTGCGCCGTATTACTCGATATGACGGAGTCCATCAAGACGAAGGCGGAAGCATCTTCAGCAAAGATGGCACCGCCAAACGCACCGCCGGCATTGGTGCTGGCGTTCCCACCTATCGCCTGGTTGTCACTAGCCTTGATTCGATTTAAGGTAGCTGAACCTTGTTCCAAGCCGATCGCTCCCCCCAGAGCGTCTGCGTTCAAACCTCCGCTTGTGCCATTCCCCGTTGAATTACCGGCTCGTGCCAGATTGTTTATGAAAGTACTATCTTCGACAGTTACTGCTGAGGCATATACAAACAACGCACCGAATGCGACCCCTCCACGTACGGGACCAACCCCTCCAAGTGATTGATTGCCATCAAAGGTCACCCGTTGCAGCAAGGAGCTAGCTCCTGCTGGAGATGCATCAATTGACAAGCCTCCTCCATCTGCTGAACCACCAGCCCCGGAGGCTGTGTTATCGCCAATCGCTTGGTTATTCCTAAAAACAACATCCCTCAAGGTTACCGAAGCCAATGATACCCACATGCCTCCCCCTCGTCCGCCTGGAACACCGTTATAGAGTGGACCCTGGGCGCGCCCATTCTGGATAGTAAACCCCTCCATGTCTAAGTGTGTGGCTGGATTGCTAATACCAACGAACGCTACTCCTCGGCGAGCGTTCTGTCCATCAATAATAGTCAAGTTCGCGGCAGGATTTGATGTTGACCAATTGGAAGTGGAGTAGCCGCCTAAAATGGTCAAGCGCTTATTCGCAAAACAAACTACAGCACGAGTTAGAAAAAAAGAGCACGGATCCGTCGCTGCGTTATAGGTATACGTTCCCTGCGCCACTAAGATTCTATCTCCGGAGGCAGACTGATTCACCGCATATTGAATTGTACGGCAGGGTGAAGAGGGAGAACCGCAATTGCCAGCGTCCGTGCCGCTGGGCGCGACATAGCGCGTGGTCCCCGCCTGGAGGCTCGAGGTTGCGGACGCGCGATCTACATCCCCAAAGAAGAAAACGACTAAAGTGAGCGCACAAATAATTCTGAAGCAAATGTTTGTTGGAATTGATATTTTGTCCTGCATAGATATGACTCCCGGGTTGATTATTTATTCATTTACCTGAGGACTTTTGCGCCAAAGGGCTTGTTTTCCACCACGAAAGCCGGTTGTTCATCACTCTCTGTACGCTTCCGTACACGTCCCCCCTTTATTTTATTTGTATAAGGTTAGAGTTAGTTAATATCAGGGATACAACTTTGTTAAGTCGACCCTAGAAATGGCAGGCATGCCCGCATCAGATTTCAAACTCGGGTGACTTGTAGCTTTTGTGTGTCTCCAGTGCGCCAACAATTTGATTTACCCGCGCTTCCCAGGTGTTCGCCTGCGCAGTCTGGTAAAGCTGTCGAACGTAAATAGAGTCATTAACGAGAGTAAGAGTGTACTCCAGATGATCTATAAATTCTTTCGCATTATGAGCCACGAACACACCGGGATATTTACGGCATTCAGGCAGATTTGTTGTCACAATGGGTTTTCCTGCAGCCATGTATTCAAACAATTTTATGGGTGATGTGGCGAGTGTAATATTGTTAACTAAAAAGGGGATGGTCGCCACGGTGAAATAGCGAAGGTAGCCCGGCAAAATCGAATAATCACGAGGACCCAACCAATGAATATTTTGCATGGATAGAATATTACTTGCGATAAGTGTATTGTCATGATTTGGCCCAATTAATACAAAGTCCCAATCTGGATGCTTCTGGGCAGCGTAGTGCACAAGTTCATAGTCAAACCAGCGGGCAAACGCACCATAATAGCCAATCACAGGACGGGTTGATTTGATGACCGGCGCGAGGTCGGACGGCATTGGATGTGAGTCTTTTTCTCGCGCTTGAGAAAAATGTTCCAGGTCAACTGCATTTGGACACATAATGGCATCGGGCCTGATTGGTTTCACCTGCTCCAGAAGCCTGTCTGCACTCACCAGGACAATATCCGCCTCTTTAAGCAGCATATTGTGGCTCTTCTGTAATAACGCTTTATCTCCTGGAAATACATCCAAGTCATCTATGACTTCGTAAACAACCTGGGGCTGGCGCAAATGGAATATATAGTCGCGATTATAGGGTAATGTGAAAATAATGGGTCGTTCCACCAGATCAAAGACTGCCCAGGGGGCATTGGCCAAATAGAGTCCCTCGCTCACTTGTTTAAAGCCTTTTGTGTCGTCTGCTGGATATTCAGTACCAAAAAAAACAAGGAAACCTTTCTTTGCGAATGCTCTTGCCAATTGATGGGGCCGCTGGAATAAGCTAATATTCCAGCCTATTGTTGGTGGAAAAATAACCACTCCCGGCACATCGGGATATAGATCCAAAATATCTTGCAGCTCGGCAGTGAATTGACGATTTTCCGCCAGTCTGTTGCTTGCATGCTGTTCCAATCTAATGTTCCGTTTGGCTTCAGGGTTATTTCGATTCCGTCCGGCTAGCTTATAGAATAACTCCCTTGAATAACGATAAAACACACTGGCAAGTCGCTCTCTGTGACTTCCAATAGGGACAAGAAAAATTCTTATTTTGCGGAACGCTTGGGCAAGTTTCCAAGATTTACTATGCAAAATTTCAGCCACCTGGCTTTTGTGCATCTGTAACTCATGCTCTTTTGTTGCTATTTGTGATACTAAGGCCCGCAATGCTTGTTCTTTATCGGCCAGAGTGCGAATTTGTTGAATAGCGAGTGCTTGCACTACCTCCATGGAAAATGGCGCTTTTGATCTTTTGTCGAGCAGCTTTAATGCCATGTCAGGCGTCTTTTTTGCAAGGCTTTTTAGTTTTTTCACGCGGGTTTCGATGGATTGTCGGATTGACTTCTGCTGGGCCCAGACAACCTCCAACATACTGAAAAGTTGTTCGCTGGTTAGGGACTGCAGATCTATGGTCTGTTCAGACAGCCCAAGTGAGCTCATAAAGTGACCGACTTTGGGCTCGTACACCAACGCGACGGCGGGAACTCCTGTGTTGGCAGCAAAAATCAGTGAATGCAAACGCATGCCTATGACAAGATGGCAGTGAGATATAAGCCCTCTAGTCACTACCGGAGAATAAGATTCTGATAGTAGGGATACCCGATCCTCGTTTTGCATCATGGATACGATATCGAGTCCGGCCGAATGGTCATTTTCTAATGTCCGTTCCAGGATTTGGAAAGGGATGAACACGATGTGAGCGTTGTGAGCTTCAAGAAACCGATCCAACGCTGCTGCCAATTCTTTCTTCCATCGTTCGGCTGCCTCTCCATCACCCCAGTTTCGTATACAGACTCCAACCAAAGGCGTCATCGGGTCGCTGCCGTGATTTTGTAGGATGTTATTCGCTGATGGAGAGTCGAACGAAAGGGTGAGGGCGGGATCGGGCACGACCTCAACCTTTTCTTCCGGGATTCCGAAAGAAATCAATATATTCTTGGACTCCAGATCGCGAACAGTGCAAATGTTAGCCAAATCAAACGTCCAGCGCGTCAAACGCCTGCCTTCCTCTGAGGTGACCGGGCCGACACCGACTGAATAAATCATAAATGGTTTCTGATATAAAGCGGCCAGCATGCCAATGGCACTGTAAAATGAAATCCCCGAGTGATATGGCGTGAGAGACGTTCCCTTTATCACGCCCCAGTGATCCTGGAATAAGCCTCCTCCACCCAAAATAATTAAGTCACTTTCCCTGGCCGCGTCTAAAAGTGCGTCAATATCCTGCCAGTGAACCGAGAAAACATTGTAGGCAGCGGCTGTCTCCGTGGGGTTGCCGGAAACGACAATGAATTCAAGATCCCGCCTCTGTTCACGCAAATCATCTACCATGGTGGTTAGAATAGCTTCATCGCCTACGTTGCCGAAGCCATAGTAGCCGGCGATCAGGATCGTTTTTGTTTTCGTTTCATCCACGCTTTCTGACGGAATCCATATCATCTTATAAAAATCCCCTCGAGACGACTGTGCACATTAGCACAAAGACTAACCAAATCAAAAATGATCAATCCTTACCAATCAGATGGTAGAGAGGATGGGGGTTGGCCCATCCTTCTACGATTTGATTTTTCGATCGCTTTCTCTCTGTAGATTCTCTAACTGCTGGAGATCTGCCTGGACCATCATTTCCACTAATCCACGAAACGTCACCGATGGCTCCCATCCCAATACCTTATTGGCTTTGGCAGGGTCTGAAATGAGTAAATCAACCTCTGCCGGGCGATAGAACTTCGGATCCTGAACCACATAGTCCCGGTAATCCAACCCGACACAGCCAAATGCAATCTCACAGAACTCTCGCACGGAGTGTGTCTCCCCGCTGCCGATAACGAAATCGCCAGGTGTTTCCTGTTGTAGCATCATCCACATGGCTTTGACATAATCCAGTGCGTACCCCCAGTCTCGCTGAGCCTCCAAATTACCCAGACACAATTCGTTTGCAAGTCCCAATTTTATTGCAGCAACGCCACGGGAGATCTTTCTGGTGACAAATTCAAAACCACGTCTGGGACTTTCATGGTTGAACAGGATACCGGACACAGTGAATAAATTGTATGACTCACGATAGTTCACTGTAATCCAATGCCCATATGCTTTCGCTACGCCATAGGGGCTGCGTGGATAGAAGGGAGTAGACTCGTTCTGCGGCACTTCCACGACCTTGCCAAACATTTCACTGCTGGATGCCTGATAGAATCTGATCTTTGGATCTGTCTGACGGATCGCCTCTAACATCCGTAGTACCCCTACCGCGGTGACCTCGGCTGTCAATACTGCTTGCTGCCAGGAAGTCGGGACGAATGATTGAGCTGCAAGGTTATAGACCTCGTCAGGCTCAAACTCCTCCAAGATCGAGACCAGTGAGCTTTGATCGTGCAGATCGCCCTGGACCAGGGAAATGTCGTCCTGAAAATGAGCAATCCTCTCGAAGTTCAATGTGCTCGTGCGGCGGGACATGCCCACAACTTTATACCCCTTCGCGAGCAATAATTCTGCCAGGTAGGAACCATCCTGGCCGTTAATTCCTGTGATAAGTGCAGTCGGCATAATTTACCCTTTTCTAATTAATTTTATGAGCGCCAATCGGTTTTTAGGCATACAAATAGTTAGACAATCCTTGCTCAAGTATCCCTTCATTATAAACTGCCTTTGAAGTAGGATTGCAGTGATTTTTTGCGGTTCTCTTTTTCAGAGCTGAGAATATGCTCGAGCGTTTTTCTGAACTGTTCGGGGCTATATTCCTGCCAGATGCGATCCAAAGCATTCTGGCGAAGAGAATCAAAGAGAGTGTGGTTTGAATAGTGATCTCTTACTTTGTTGGCTAAAAACTGAGGATCGTGACCCACCAGCAGGTAGTGGTTTTCGCACCAGCCCAACCGGAGAGCAGTCAGAGGCGTAACGACCCCTGTAGTTCATACGCCGCTGCTTCGAGGAATTTGAGCTGGATGCCAGCCGAGAAACAGGTGGGAACGACAAGTAAGCGACTGCGGTTGTAATAGGGCGTCAGACCATCCAAGTTTCTCACCACATGCACATATTGGGATTCCATATTCCAAATGGACTTGATGCGGTTGGGGTCGACGATACAGAACTCACAACTACCTTTCCAATGTACCGGAGGCAGAATCTCGTTGGCGAAACAAAGGACGACATCTCTATTAGGGGAAGGAGAAAATAGGCATCCTTTGCCCGCCAATCCTCGCGAAATGTCATCGCGAAATCAAGCAGACTGAGAGAATTCGAATATGGTCTGGTTAGGAAGAACGTCATGAAAAGCAGACGGAGCTATAATCCGGTGAGTAGGATCAACCCCAGCCAGGTGAATTCCTGCCGTAGGCTCATCTTCTTTTTCCTGCCAACCTCCATGTCTCCCAATTCCTGACTCAGGCTTTGGGTATTCCTTATAACCATAACGATGACCCTACCAAATTCCTACCAAGCTGCTTGGCGAGAGCGTTTAACTCGGGAATCCCAAGGGTTGCCAGGGTTTCCGTGCACTCATTCAGATCGATAGATTGGCAAGAACCAGGAAGTGCGGGCTTTTCAAACTCCGTCCGAGCGAGCTTGATAAGTCTCCTGAATTATATACTTGGGGCGAGATTTGGTTTCCGCATAGACACGACCTAAGTATTCCCCCAGGATGCCTATACCAAGGCTATTGAGGCTAATGCCCAGTAAGCTGAGGAGCACCAGAGTGGTGATTCCCGGAGGCGCGGAACCTATCAGCCAGAGATAAGTATAGACAAAGGCTCCGAGAATGCAGATGAGTAACATAAAGAATCCCATGACTGTAAAGAGTCTTATGGGTCTCAACGAAAAACTAGTGATTGCGTTGACGGTAAAGAGCAGGACATCCCAAAAAGGGGCCTTACTTACACCTCTCACCCTTGCCTGACGCTCGTAAGGCAATCCAACCTGGCGGAAGCCCAACCAAGCAAAAAGGCCGCGCAAATAGCGGTTATATTCACCACATTCTTCCAGCGCGTCGCGAACTTGGCGGGTAATTAAGCGAAAATCACCGGCGTCGGTAGGGATTGGAACTTCTGAAAACCATCGAATGAGACGATAGGCTATGCCAACCATGAAGTTGCGCCAGGCAGGATCCCCGGGACGGACAGTGCGAACCCCATAGACAACATCATACCCTTCCTTCCATTTTTCAATAAAGCGGGGAATTATTTCAGGCGGGTCTTGCAGATCCGAATAGAGAACTATGATGGCATCACCCCCTGCCTCATGGTACCCGGCAGTTAAGGACATTTCCACCGAGAAATTGCGGCTAAAGCGAAAGTATTTCCAACGAGGATCACGATCACAGATAGCCTTTATTTTGTCTCGGGTCCTGTCAGTGCTTGCGTTATCAATCACGATAAACTCAAAATTGAATGGAAGTACTTCCGTTACATCCAACAGCCTTTTCTCCAATACATCAATGTTATCTTCCTCATTGCGGGCAGGAATGATGATGGTGATAAGCTCCTTATTATGGCCCCCGCTAGACACCGGTGACGCTGGATGCTTACTAAAAATATCGCTGCTGCCCATTTTAGGTTCCTTCCATGTCACGCGGTTTTGCAAAAGGCTCCATTTCGGTGATTGGGTACCCAAAGGCGATCTTTGGATAAGCATTTATTGACTTATCGATGTTGATTTCCAGTAGGAATGGTTGAGAGGGGTCTCCCCAGAGCATTTCCAGTCCATGCCTGAGTTGAGAATCTTCTGAAACTATAGCAGAACCAATGCCATAGGCAGAGGCGATCTTGGCGAAGTCCGGAGCAGAATAACCCCAATCAGTAGAAGCAAAGCGGTCATGAAAGTAGCTCTGTTGGAATTGGCGTACCATGCCGTAAGACTGGTTGTTGAAGACCACCATTTTTATAGGCAGCTTATGATGGACGATTGTCTGCAGTTCCTGAATGTTCATTTGCATCCCTCCATCGCCGCTGATCTGAACTATTGTACGTCCTGGCAGGGCAAAAGATGTCCCTACTGCAGCAGGAAGCGAGAAACCCATAGAGCCCATACCGCCGGATGTAATGAAGCGTTGATCGGAGCTGGTCTCGACGGATTGGGCTGCCCACATCTGGTGGTTACCAACATCAACCACGTAAGCAGCTGCTTCGCGAGAAGCAGTTGAGATCTCGTGCATCGCTTGATTTGGGTTTACATTGAGGCTGCCTCGAGGTTCTCGCACATCCGGCCATTCTTCGCGCAGCTGATCAATGTGCTCCATCCACTCAGAGTGACTCTTCAGAGCACGACCGTCAACCGCCTCAATTGCAGCGGATAAGAACGGATGTAGATCCGAAACAATGGAGTGGCATCCCTGGATTCGATTATTGATCTCGCCGCTCTCACAATCGACATGGAAGATTTCCCTGCCTGATTGGAAGGCCGCCACATCCGCCCCGGTCTGGCGTATATCCAGGCGGCTGCCGAGAACCAGGAGGAGATCACAGGTTCCAATTGCCATATTAGCCCAACGATTCCCGTATGAGCCAATCAATCCCACTCTTAATGGGTGCTGATATGGCAATACATCTACTGCCATCAGCGAATTGACGACCGGGACCTGAACCAGGTCAATGAATTTCCTTAAGCCAGCAACAGCGCGGGCCGCACGAATGCCACCGCCAACCAAAATGAGCGGCCTCTCAGAGCGGTTTAGCGCGGCGAATAGCTCGTCAAGCACAGAGGGTTGATCAAAGGTCGCCTGGTTATCAGAATCGGAATTCCCTAGACTCGCTGGCAAATCCATCCTTTGAATATCCATTGGGATATCCAGTAGCACGGGCCCAGGCCGCCCGGACGTTGCCAACCGGAAGGCATCATCCAGCATGGAAGGAATTTGTTCAACAGACTTCACCGCCCAGGCCGCCTTTGTAACAGTCTGAGCCATGCTGACAATATCGGTTTCCTGGAAACCCAGCTGACGAACGCGCCTATCTCCCTTTTGTTCAATCAGGTTTACCTGACCAGTAATAAAGAGGCCGGGGGCGGAGTCGAAATAGCAGCTGCCAATACCGGTGAGTAAATTGATAGCCCCTGGGCCGCTGGTTGCCATGGCGACGCCGGGTATTCCCGTAATGCGGCCAGTTGCGTCGGCGGCGAATGCTGCAGCCTGCTCGTGGTGGGCGCTGACCAACTGCAACTGTCCATTCTGGTGGGCAGAATCGATCAAGTGCGTGATCATCCCACCGATCACTTCATAGATGTGCGTCACGCCTCTATGCTGAAGATAGTTCATGATGTAATCAGATGCTTTCATATGTTGTCCTTGTTTATCTATGGATTAGGGCTGTTCTAGGAATAAGCCTGCTGCGAATACCATTCGATTGTCTTTTCTAAACCATCTGCCCAAGATACTTGAGGTTCCCAGCCGGTTGCCTGGCGAAGCCGGTTATTGCTTGCTTCCAATAAGATTCGCGCGTCGTCAGGATAGGGAACTTCACCAAGATTAAGCGGGAGATTTGGATCAATGCAATCACGGATCATTTCGCAGATCTGGCTTACAGCGATTGCGCGACCTGATGAGAGATTAAATATGCCCCGCGCATTGGGATGAGTAATGATATCCCATACTGCGTTTAAAACATCGCCTATATATAAGTAGTCCCATTTCTGTATTCCATGGGTTAAGGCTGGAGTCTCCCCTTGAAGGAGGGTTGATATTACATAAGGAACAAGATGGGAAGGATCATCTTTTGGACCAAATGCGGCCGTGAGGCGGAGCCAGGCAAAGGATACATCCAAATCGGCACATTTTCTCTGGCCCAGCAAACCCGTAAGAAGTTTGGCAGCCCCATATAAGGTATCAGGATAAGCTGGCATATCTTCTACCAAAGGTCTATTTGTTTGTCCATATTCTGCCTGGGAGCCAAACCCCACAATAGATTGACAGCCTGATTCTATACATATATCGAATAATTCCAGGCTGTCCCGTATATTCCCCACCTGCCCAACATCATCCCGTTGATTTTTGTCAACTCCCTGCCAGCCTGCATGAAGCAAAAGCTGAGGTTGAAATGCCATGATCTGAGCTTTGATGTTCTTTATTTCTGTTAAATCACTCTCCAAAATATGGAGAGTGAGCTTATGTTCCTGGATGCGCCACGGATTGCTGGTTGGGCGCATGATAACACCTACTTGGCAACCTTTTCCGAGCAACAATTCAACGAGATGAGAACCGATAAAACCAGTTGCGCCTGTGACAAGACACCGCATTTGCTTATCCGATCATTCCCATTCATCAGTGATAATGCAGCTGGGAGATACGGTACGCTGAAGCAGTCCTGACTTCAGGATGCGCAGCATTTCCGGGGGACCAGCCAAGTAGTATCTGGCGACCAGAGGATCCGGAAAGGATTTCCATACCACATTCAGATCAATGCGGCCGGGGATGTAAGCTATGCTGTCGCTGCCCTGCTCAACCAGATAGAGTGCATGCAGACGTAAGCAGCGCTGGCGCGCTTCTTCCACCAGGGGGCGAAAAATCAACAATTCCGGGCAGCGTGCTCCGTAGAAGAGATGAACATTACGAGGATATTCGGCCCGCAATCCGGCCAAAAAGGCAGTGAAGGCTGTCATCCCGGTGCCGCCCGCCAAGAGACAAGCATCCCTTTCAGGGCTGATCATGAATTCACCGTAAGGTAATTTTACCCAGACCTGGTGGCCAACCTCAATTTCCGATTCCATGCGGGTGGTGAACTGTCCTTTGACCGCATAAGTGATGCGCAGCAGGCTGCGATCCTCGGGGCTGCTGGCAATGGAAAAAACACGCGACTCAGGCCAGAAGTCACCTGGCGTGTAAGGATCCAAAGCAAAGTGGAGAAATTGGCCCGGGCGAAACCTGGGAGCCAACGAGTCTGGCTTGAGGAAAACACTGTAAACCCGTTCCCCATGGTCGATCACTTGTGTGATTGTACATTGCACTTTCTGCGGCATTAGCTCACCCGTTCTCCCTGCATAAAGCGGGCGAACACTGAACCCAAGTAATCGAGCTGGGTATCATCAATTCCGGGATAAACGCCAATAAAGAAGGTGCGCTCCGTGATGATATCTGTGTTGGTGAGATCGCCAACCACACGGTGCTCAATGTTCATGAAGGCGGGATGACGCAGCAGGTTCCCTGCGAACAGATTGCGCGTCTCGATACGGTTGGCTTCAAGGAAGCGGGTCAGATCGTTTCGTGTGAATGAGCTTTCCTTCCGCACCGTAATCACAAATCCGAACCAGGATGGATCAGAATATGGAGTGGGATGCGGCAAGAGCAGTTGTTCAATATATGGTTTAAGCATGTCATAGATCTTTTCGAAGTTGGCTTTGCGCCGAGCGATGAATTCTTCCAACTTCCCCAACTGGGCCAGGCCCACTGCGGCCTGCATATCGGTCACCTTCAGGTTATAGCCAATATGGCTGTAAACATATTTATGGTCATAGCCAAACGGCAAAGTGCCGAATTGCTGGCTGAAGCGTTTTCCACAGGTATTATTCTCGCCCCCCGCGCAATAGCAGTCACGGCCCCAATCACGGATGGAACGTGTGATACGTCCAAGCATGTCACTGGCAGTAATCACAGCGCCGCCCTCGCCCATTGTGACATGATGCGCGGGATAGAATGAAACTGTCGCCAGATCCCCGAAGGTACCTGTCAGTTTGCCGTGATAACGGGAGCCAAGTGCATCACAGTTATCCTCTATAACCCATAAATCATGCGCCCTGGCCAAACGCATGACGGTATCCAGGTCAAACGGCACACCCATCGTATGTGCCATAATTATGGCGCGAGTCTTCGGACTGATTGCTTCCTCAACCATCGAGGGAATAGCGGTATAGTCGCCAAGATTGACATCTACAAATACTGGAACGAGCTGGTTTTGTATCATGGGAGTGACCGTAGTCGGAAAGCCCGCGGCCACAGTGATCACCTCATCCCCGGGGCGCAGGCGGCGATCGCCCAACTGAGGAGATGTCAGTGAAGTGATGGCGACAAGATTTGCTGACGAACCAGAATTGACCAGAAGAGAGTTGGAGAGCCCGAAGAAATCCGCAAAATCAGCCTCGAAACTCTCGGAATAACGGTTGGCAGTTAGAAAAAAATCAAGGCTCGAGTCGACGAGGTTCACCAGTTCCTGCGCATCAAAGACACGGCCAGCATAATGGACGAGATCCACACCGGGTCTAAATTCCCGGTTTGCGAAACGTTCCTGGTAGTATTCCCTGACCAGCTCTAAAATATCGGCACGGAGTTGAGCATCCCGCTGCATTAGTTAGACTCCATCTTAAGAAAATCTTTGTACCAGTCAACTGTTTTTTTCAAGCCGAGGTCAAGGGTGAACAACGGATGCCAATTCAAGACATTGCAGGCTTTTTCGGCACTCAGATATTGATGGCGTATCTCGTTGCTGGCCTCATTGAGGATTTGCGGTTCCAGGTTGGCCCCCATGAGATCCAGGATTTTTTGCACAATCTGAATGACAGTTACCTGGATTTCATTGGAGAAATTAAAGGCTTCTCCCTTGAGCTCTGGACGGATTGCCAATTGTTCTGCCAACAGCATGTAAGCTGCGGCACCATCTTCAACATAAAAGTAATCGCGGATATAGTTCCCATCTGAGCGAATAGCTGGTCGTTGACCGCGAATGATGGAACGGATTGTGCCCGGAATAATGCGGTTCCAGTTCAAGTCACCGCCCCCATAGAAATTTCCGCAGCGGGTGATGGCAACAGGAAGGTCATAGCTGACCGCATAAGTAGCAGCGATGAGATCGGCCGCAGATTTGCTTACGTCATACGGATGCTTGCCTTGCAAAGGAGTTTTTTCATCATATGGGAGGATTTCCTGATCGCCATAGGCTTTATCGGAGGATGCCACCACAATCTGCCTGACCTTTGGGCTGCGGCGGCAGGCTTCAAGCAGGTTCCACGTCCCGGCAATATTCGTCTCGAAGGTAGAGAGAGGATTGCGATTGGCGATGGAGACGATGGTCTGCGCCGCCAGATGGATCACTGTGTCGATCTCGTATTCACCAAGAGTCCGTTCCAGGACTTCGCGGTCGCGGATGTCCCCGCGTACAACTTTAACCCTTTCGATCAAGCCCGTGCGCACCAGCTCACTTTGCGGTACCCAGTCGCGCACCAGGCAGGTTACATCTGCTCCGGCCTCGATTAACCGGCGCACCAACCAATTGCCCACCAGCCCTGTTCCCCCAGTAACAAAGGTTGGACGGTCGAGCCAGAAGGATCTGTTCATTTCCATATTTTCCAAGGGGCATTCCCTTCCGTCCACAACTTTTCCAGCAAATGGACATCCCGCAGGGTGTCCATGCTTTGCCAAAAGCCGTGGTGCTTATAAGCGACCAATTGCCCATCTGCAGCAAGGCATCGCAGTGGAGCATGTTCCCAGGGCATCGAGTCACCTTCAATATAGTCCAGCACCTGGGGCTCCAGGACAAAAAAACCGCCGTTGATCCAGCCCTCCCCAGTTTGAGGCTTTTCATCGAAATGACTCACCTGATGTTTATTAATAATAAGCTCACCAAAACGGGAAGGGGGATGCACCGCTGTCACCGTAGCCAGTTTGCCGGATTGGCGGTGAAGGACAAGCAATTTATTCAGATCAACATTGCCTACGCCATCGCCGTAGGTCATCATGAAGGTCTCATCCCCAATCCATTTGGCGAGCCGCTTGATCCGCCCGCCCGTCTGAGTGTCTGCGCCAGTATCAATCAGGTGGATTCTCCAATTTTCGGATTCGCCATCATGAATATCAATCCTGCCGTTATGTAGATCGATTGTTAGATCTTTGCGGTAGGCGTGGAAATTGAGAAAATAACTCTTGATCGCCTCAGATCGATACCCCAGGGCAACAATGAATTCATTGAAACCCTGTGCGGCATAAACATTCATGATATGCCAAATCATCGGTTTGCCGCCGATCTCAACCATTGGCTTTGGCTTGACCGATGTCTCCTCCTGCAGACGTGTGCCTAACCCACCGGCAAGAATAATGACTTTCATAACTATTCTCTCTTTCAGTATGATTTAGACAAGTTTTTATCAATTGCTAACAGACTGGATAACTTGAAGCCCCATTTGAATAGTTAAGAATGCTCCATACCTGATTGTATCAACAAGATGCATTGCAGGGCTATCCGTACCACAAATATTTGGCAGGTGTCCAGTTCTGTTGACTATGGAGACGATATTATACATACGTATTGTTTTATCATGGTTCCGGTTCATAAAAGAAAGGTAAATTTATTCCGGAATCGGCGGATGCCATAAATTCCTAGAAAGACTAAGACGAATACGAAGGTCAACCCTGAAACCCAGTCAAGGACTTGTTGGTAGACAGGAATTTTCCAATTGGGCTGATAGCGCTTGGAAAAGTTAACTAATTTTTCTGTATCCTCAACGCGAATACGCTCAAAAGCGCGGTTTCCGTTGATTTCAGGAAATACGTAACCAGTTGGATTGGTCATATTATAATAGCCGTCTGAAACCTCCCAAATAGACCCTACTTTGATTTCCGGGTGAAAATTTTCAAGGTAGTATCCAAAGATCGGTTCATAAGGGCGTAAATTGCTCACATGCCTGCTCAAAGCCTGTGTATTATCCTCCTCAGCACCAATTCCGACGATATTAAAGGCATTTCCTGATCTAATCGCATCGTAAATTGCTATGGATTCGATTATATTATAAAGTCGATTTTGCAGATCCCCATTAAACATAAAGTATGTGCTTAATGGAAGGAGTGTCAATAAATTCAATACAAGGAATACAGCTATAGATTTCCTGCTCTGAAATTTTTTGATCCACGCATCGTAGATACATGCTGCAGAGAACGCGAGTGGGAAAATGAAAGCTGCTGCAAAGCGCACGTTCACATGCAGTGAGTTGAGAATAGGAAGGTTGCGTAAAAGTGGATAAATCCATCCTTTTGCCAGCGTAAATTCCATGGTAAGCCAGGTGAACAAGAGAAGTACTAGCCATGCAATCCATTTTTTATCCCCCCCCAATGTCTTTAAGTGTTTTTTAGGGTTAAGAAAAAACTCACCAATGCCCCCACATATGATGCCAAAGACAACTGTAGACATAGACATGTCTAATTCCCAATATCCGTATGGTGAACTCGTTGCCTTCCTAAGGTAATCGAGCAGTAAGTCTGGATCTGACCCGACTATTCGCCATAGCGGAACTAAATTCATCGTTCCTAAAAGCTGCAAAGCGAGACCGGTTAAGCCTGAAAGGAATCCACCAGGATAATGGTCGGCTATTTGCCTTGGAAAGAACCGCATAAAAGAATACACAGCTACCAACTTGGATGCTGAGAGGAGCAGGCCGATTACCCCTCCAAATGTAATCACGGATAAAAAATGTTTCCAAGAAAATGCCTTGGGCTGCACGATATATATTAGTGGCAGTGTAATAAGAGTGGAAAGTACAAAAATGACGAGAATGAAAAAACCCGCCTCATGGATGAGCATTCCGATGACGAAAGCAAAAATTACCCCTGCCACGCTCCAGGGCAGGGAAGAATCTAAAAATGCTATCATGATAACGGGCAGGACGGGAAAGATCGCGTAGCCTAGATGCCCAACGGCTATTCTTTCCAAGATAAAGCCATTCGCAGAGAAAAAAATTGTACCCAAAATACTGGATGTCCAATGAAGTCTCAGAACGCAGCGAAAAAGATAAAAGCTGGCAAAAAAACCCAGGCCAATATAGATGATTGACGAAATCATAACGGCTTGCCAGGGTTGAAACAGCATAACCAGCATCTGGGGAATGGAAAATTGCATATTGTTTGGGTTTGGGTACGCTGGTAATCCTCCGCCGAAGCTGGGCGTATACCATTGGATGCTAAGGCCATTAACTTGGAAGTGGAGCGCTGTATCAAGCACCTGGGGAATTATCAGGCTGTAGTCAGATCCAACCATTGGATATTGTAGATTCAGAAAACGAACCATAACCATACTTATTATTGACAAATTCGCGAGCAGGAAAGTGACAGTGATCTTTTTCATGTTTGTAGTGTTAATCCTCTACCGAAAATGGGCCTAAGGAATAGAGCTCATCGGAAGGACTTTCCTCACCCCCAAGTTATCGGTGGCAGACGAAGATTGAGCCGATACCTCGATCAGTCAGGCAGGGTAGAATTTTCATTCCTGATCAGGATTAATCGAATAGTACCCTCGGCTTTTTAGCCCCAATAAGTTTTGAAGTCCATTTATCCTTCGCACGGTTAGTTTCCCTTTATCGGTAATTAAGTAACCTTGTTCGGAATGTGCAATTGCACCGAGCTTTTCCATAAAATGGACTCGGTGGATAAATGGTTTGCGTATACATTCTTGATACAATTCTTCAGTCGTTGATGATTTTCCTGGTTGGGCGTTTAAGTAGTGGATAATGCCCACAGAGACCGAAACGTAGAAAATGCCAGTAACAAAGAAGAAACAAAACCAGAAAAAGCCGAATATGGATAAGGCATAAAAAAATGAGAATCTGTCTACCAACCAAAATCCGAGGCCAGCGCTGGTGATAAACACCAGGAGACCAGTCAAAACCTGGAGAACAAACCACCCGGAGGATAATTTCGACCGAAGCAATAGAAGATATATAACGGTATAGACACCAAAACCAACAAATCCAACCCAAAATGACTCTGGTGCCATTCTATTCTCTCCTTGAGCCTTGCAACAAATGGTAAAGGATTTTCATTACCCAACCCCAAAAAAATCCTCTACCTCTAGTTAAAGTTATTACTCCCTCATTCTCCCGTACAATTTTCCCTGGAACGAGAATTGTTTTGAGTCGATCCTCGAGAAAAGCTTCCATCCCAAGACCGCCAAAAAGTCCCATCCATTCTTCAAGGGTGATCGGCCGTTCCTGTTCAGCTATTTTGAGCAACATATTCATTCGAAATCCCCCTCCAAAATTACTCAACCAATAGTTTGACCAAACAGCGCACAAAATGATCAGAATGCCACATAAGATATCCCATATATTGTCAAAGGGAATACTAGAGCCTTTTACAAGGATAAGCCATAACAAAAAGCCTAGAGTGCTGGCCGTAAAATATCTGATCTTGCCAGATTTGATAAAAAAAACCCGTTCTGAAAAAATTCGAGTAAAGATGGGAAGTGAGAACCCAGAGATTATGGAAAGGAACACGACCATTTGTATGAAAACTCCTTAAGTATACGTCAGTTTGTTTTCCCTTGTTGTGCAGGTGATTAATGGTAGAAAAACTAATAAACCTACCAGGAAAATTGGATATTGATAACGGAGTTCACTATTCAAGCTCAATACGAACATGATCCCTGTTTGGATGAGGGAAGGAACAGCAAGCAGCGACATCGCGAAAGAACGTACTTTAATTGAGTAGATGATGATTGCAAACAACATCAGATATAAGAATAATGCCGGCCTCCAAAGCATCCCGGATGTTCTGTTATAGATGGATGCTGTTGCGCTATTAATGAAGTCGTGCACTTTCGGAATGGTTGTATGAGGAATGGTAGCGGAAAAGTATTGGAGGTTATATCCATAGATTCTTATTATCTGTTCCTGATGTTCTTTAGTAACACCTTGATATATTAGCGTTGACACATAGTATTTACCTGTCTCCCCCTTTATTCGCCATAGATATGAGGTTATACAAAGGATATGATCTAATGTCACCGATGGGTTTTCTTTGGTAAGCTCGATATAAGAATTTGGAAGTCTATCCTTATACTGATCAAATAGTGGAGTATGGTACCAAGATGAATAAATCAGGAATGTTGCTGAGTGGCAATCATACAGTCGCCACCCTTTCAAGGGCATGATTTTCGTTAGATAGTGATTGTTTTTATCTAATCTGATTGTCGGGTCGTTAACTACGTGTGCTGCTACTCCAAAAAACGCCACATCTTTGATCATATCTTCTTTAGCCTTAACAACTTTGAAATACTCATATATTGGCCCGGTTACGAGCACAAACAATGCAACGCCCAAAATTAGCCCTTTTAATAATGGCTTCCAGTAAGACCGGTAGTAAATTCCGGCAATAAGCAGAAAGCCGAACGCGACAGGCGGACCGTTATGGCGATATAGAGCAACCAGGGCTGAAACAATGCCTAGTTTTGCCCAGGCTGATTTTGTAGTCAACCACGTCCCTTGGCTAAATACAATCTTGAGTGCCAGTATGCTCAGGGCTAAAATGGATACACTGTATGCCACATCTTTCAGAAGGGTTATCGTCATTTGGGGATACACTGGTAGCAGACAGAATAGAATAACAGTAGCCCGGCCTGCCCATGTGGATGCACCATTCTTTCTAAGTTCTATAATTCCCCATGCAATGACTAGGCTTGTGACAGTAATTTGTGCAAATACTACGATTGCAGGCGATGCCCAGACCCGTGTTAACAACCAAAGATTGATTGTGTGAAATGCCGGATGCCAGTCATTAAAATTCCCGGTGAATACCTGATTCCATTGATCGTTGGAATCATTGGTCATGATACCCGGCCAGTAGGCAATCAAATAAATCGACCATATCAATATAGTGGGAATTGTACAAAATATCCATTCCCAACGACTAATATATGTTTTGAATAACCGATCCGAAAGCTCATGAGAAGCCATCTTTTTCTCAATAACCGCTATTAATAACACAGATAAGAGGAAGAGTAATAATCCTAGGACTATAGCAGTCAGAACAATTACGATAATTCTGATATATAGAGTATTGATTTGTGGAATGGCAGGATAAGTGATAGGAATAGCAAAGAAGAGATACAAACCAGTAATCACACATCCGACAAAAAGGCTTATTTTTAGATGTTTGCTCATAGATGCGAATGATCCTATGTGTATTGTTACAAAATCGGTGAGTTCTCAACCTAGAGCTAATACTGCTTGTACCTGCCTTAGCCAAACTTGGGCACCGAAGCTCTGCGGGTTCCGCTCTGTGTGGACTTGTAGTTTCACTGCAAGTGATCCTTGCTCCTGATCGGGCAATTGGATTTGTTTGCGATAACTCAATTCTTGATTTGAGGAGTAAAGATCAATATATTGATACACCCTACCATTTACGCTTACTTCCAGCAAACCGCTATGAGAATCGCGTAGGACCGTCAATTCCAAACGCGATCCTTCTCTCGCCTTAAATTCCAGGCTGGCTCCCGGTATACCCTTACAATAAATTTGATTGGGAGTAGCCTCACACAATTCCCATGGACCGCTCCAAGATACGGAGTTATCAGAGGCTAACAGAGGCAGTTCGCGCGGCCACGAATGTTTACGGCGCGCCCTGTATTCTTCTCCTTTTGTCTCAATAAGAGACTGATAAACCTTTTCAAGCTGTACAGCCATCGTTTGGTAGTTATCTCTTTCCTTGATCCTTTGTTTGCCGGCTTTCCCCATGTGCTCACGCAATTGCTTGTCTTGCATTAGTTGGGCCAGAGCATCCCGCAATTCATCCGGGACATCCGGAGTGACCAATAGCCCTTCCACGCCATGCGCGACGACTTCGGGGATCCCACCCGTGCGACACCCTACAACTGCTTTCCCATACTGCATGGCTTCCTGAAAAATAAGGCCAAACGATTCAAAGAGTGAAGGGGCTACGAAAAGGTCACAAGACTGGTAGTGGCGGCGCAGCTCTGCTTCGGAAACCAAGCCGTGAAAAATAACCCTGTCCAGCCAGGGTGAACCGTGATGTTTATTTTTAAACAATTGTTTAAACGTGTTTCCATCTGCGGCTGAAAGGGAATCGTCTCCTACCAAATGACACTCCCAATGAGGAAAACGCTGCATCAAATCTGGCAGTGCGTCTAAAAGAGTGTGTATTCCTTTGCGCCATTCCAACCTCCCAACAAACAGCAATTTGTAAGGCCGTTTTCCCTGCAAATTTGATTCGTCTGGTGTAACAACCTCCGGAATAATCCCTAAAGTTGTGATTTGACGATTGCCCAATGCGTCAGGCTCAAGACCCATCAAGGTTTGGTAACTCTTTAATACGCCCTTTGATGGTAGACATACCACATCGGCATGCTCGATCTGCCAGCGGTCCAGGGCCACACAGGCACTAAGGTCATCATTCAGGGACCATTTTTCGGTTTGGATCACCTGCGCCAGAGGCGTGACCAGCATCAGGGACGTGGGGTAGACGCGTTCCCGGATCAGGGCGGCCGCCTCTGCGTCCCAGTTGGAGGCATGGACAACATCAAATTCGATTCCCTGAGCGTACAGTTCAACCAGTTTCCTTTCGACAGCCAGTGCGTAAGTCAGGTTTTTATTCAGAATGGGGCGTTGTCCAGCAAGGGGTCGAGGGGTCGTTTGAGCAGAGGGCAGGCCGTGAATCACGAACCCCAGGCTTTCATAGTGAACACTTTTCTCATCGCGGCACAAGATGTGGACTTCGTGCCCTCGTTCGTGCAGACCGCGCGCCAGATCGTAAGTGTAGCGGCCAATACCACCATAACTCGCCTGGCCTGGTACTGTTTGGGTCAGAAAGGCGATGCGTAACGGCCTTTTCGAATGATCGGGTTGGAAGGGAAGAAATGGTGGAGGCGTGCTGAAATTACCTAATTGTCGTTTTTTTGTAAGCCCTGCCCAGATGCCGCTGAACAATCCAACAAGCCACTGATGCTTCAGTCGCAGCCAGTGCAGACGTGAGATTTCCCTTTTTTTGAAAAAATTGTCAATTTCGCGAACGAAATGCTTTTGCGAAGCAAAGCGGAGTGTTTTGAGCAATCGCTTGAACAACGGATCACTTCCATTTTTCAATGCAAAATAGGTATCGCTTCGCGTGATCACATCCCAATTGCGGTCATAATAACTTGTACGTCGCTCCGACGAGGCGGGATAATGTCGAATGCCGTTTTCCTGCAAATGTTTGTTACTATACCCCGCGCGTACAAGTCGAATACACACGTCGGTTTCATCGTTGTAGTATTGATAGAATTCGTCAAATCCATTGATCTTCAAAATTGCGGATCGTCGGTAGGCGCTATTTCCGCCGGGCACTCTTAACAGCCAAGGAGTCTTGTCAGGCGCAAGGCTATCTTCATAAGTACTGTTAAAAGCCTGAAAGCTAAACTCTGATACCATACTTCCACTGTATTCCAACCAATCTGTATCACCATGCCAGATTGAACCACCTACAGCGCCTATATTTTCATTATGTCCTTCAAACAATCTCGTGAAGCGATTCAACCAATCAACATCAACGGGCAAAGCATCATCGTCAATGAAAATCACAATATCTCCCACGGCTGCTGCGATCCCCAAATTCCGAGAGTGTGACAAATTCCGTGTGGGACACTCTATAAGTTTTATGAGCGCTTTGTATTTTTCCAGTAAAGACGCAGTGCCATCGGTAGATGGACCGTTAACAACAATGACTTCAAATTCTACCCCTTTGAGATGTCCTAATCCTGCCAGTAGGCGTTGAAGGTACGGGGCGCGATTATAGGTGTTGACGATAACACTTGCACGAATCTGCGAAGTTTTTCTTTTCATATCTATGTTGGCGTTGATTTGTTGATGTATAACGCGAGGTTTCAATCCGTAATTGCGTTGATACCTGATACACAATCCTTAAAAGAGCGTTATTTACAAAGGAATTGGTGCATCAAAATTCACAGAAGACACAAACGAAAATGCTCTTGGACTAGTGTTCGTAGGTAATAGCTTGATAGAAAATTAATTCCTGTCCTAGGCTGTGCGGATCTTTACCAATGTGTCTGTTTATCTCTAAGCGTGTTATCCTACGAAGGTTTATACTATAGGTCTGATAACTTGTAAGTCAAGAGAACTATTTTTGTCGGGTGTGGCGATTAGATACGTGGTTCCTGCATCTTAATAAGCGAGCTGAGTTCGCCGGACTGTAAATAGCCTACCGCAGCATTAAGACGTAGGCGCGCCTCTCTTGCCGAGAAACGATCGAGGTTGGCGCGCTGTGCCTCGATCAGGCAATGCCGCAAGCTCAAATCGCTTATCACCAGGTGCATCAGTTCTGCGACGCGTGACGTATCCCATTGATGAACCAGAATCCCGCCCTGGCCCATGGTCTCCGGCACGGCAGCCGCCGCATAAGCAATTACAGGGACATCAAGCGCCATTGCTTCAGCGAGTGGCATCCCAAAGCCTTCGTGCTTGGAGGCGCTCAGAAATATATGTGCGGTGCGGTAATAAGCATACGTTTCTTCATCTTTGACTTTGCCGGAAAAGTGAATATTATCACCGGATACTAATGAGCCCCGTAGCTGCTCCAGTTCTGCCCGGTAGGCGGGGTCGCCGTTCTCATTGCCTACCAGCCACAAATGGGCGTGACGGTTGACTTGCCGGTAATAATAATCAAAGACCTCCATAAGGCGGTCCTGGCGCTTGTTACGAGCAATACGGCCCACAAAAAGGATATTGACCTGCCGTGTGGAGCGAAGATGATCGACAAGCGATTTATCATATGGATGTTCTTTTATTTTGGCGGGATCGATGACCGGGTAGATGTGAAGTGCAGGCAAGGGGCGGGTCAGATATGGAGCAAGGCTTTGAATGTTGTACTGTGAGTCACCGACCAACAGGTCAAAATGGTCAAGGATGTCTCCCAACTGGGCATATCCTCCAGATGTCGTGCGATATGCCGGTGAGTCGTGAGAAAAG
>JANMSY010000354.1:0-15775 GCA_031389865.1 Anaerolineales bacterium
TTTTTCTATAATCTTGGCCTAAACGGGTTCCGATCCAGCATGCTCGGCTGGCTTTTCCTGGGTGGATTGGTGAGTTTAGAGCAGATGGTAATAACAAAGAAATAATCAGCAGCGCGGAAATGCGAAAATTCCATTACTATCTCCATCTAGCTATCCTCATCCTCATTGGCATCAGTGCAGTTTTCTATTTTAATTTCACCGCTGAAGACGCTTACATAACCTATCGGTATGCAGAGAATTGGGTCAATACTGGATCGCTGGTCTACAATGAAGGTGAACCGATCAATGCAATGACTTCACCTTTACACGCCATACTTTCAGCAGCATTGTTTTTTGTGACCGGCAATACTGTTCTAAGTTATAAAATAGTATCTTTAGCCCTTTTGTTCCTTTCGGCGCTGCTCGTTTGGTATCGGCTTAGAAAACAACTTCATTTGCAGGTGTTAGCACTCATATTGTTGTTACCTCCCTGCGTACTGCTGTGGACATTTGGAGGACTGGAAACGCCTATTCTGCTTTTCCTGGCAACCATTACAGTGATCTTAGCCCTCCGTCCACCTCCATTCGGGCTTAGTTTGCTATGCGTGATATTTCTTTTGGCTGGCCTGGCTTTTCTTACCCGTTATGATTCAATCTTATTTTTCCTTCCAGTAATCCTTTATGCGGGTTCGAAAACACGATCGACTAAGGATGTTATTATTGCCTTGGTCGCAGCGGCAATTTTGCCCCTAACCTGGTTATTCGTCAGTATTTATTACTACGGTGATCTTCTCCCAACTTCATTTTATGTAAAGACCCCATCAGGGAATTTATGGGGGTTGATTTTTAATGGAGGGTATATAGCTTCTTACCTTTTATATGTTGGAATAATTCCTGTAGTAGCTCTGATTTTTGTTCTGCTGGTGCCAAAACATAGAACGAGTGATGTTCTATACCAGCATTTCAAAAGCATTTGGTGGCTCTATGTGGGACTGTTGTTAGAGATCTTATATGGGTTGACGATGGCAACCCATCATATGATGTTTTCTTTTCGCTTCTTTGTTCCCTATATACCGTCAACCGTGATTCTTGTTGTGGATCTTGTTCGCCATGCATCTGAAACCAGGGAAGTAGACTTGACAACGGGGAGACCTGTATACCTATTTACAGGATTTCTTCTGCTTCTAACGCTGTTTCAACTCTACCAAAATGTGTATACGTATGATCGGTCTGTTAACGGGATTTCACTGGTCGGTGAATACAGGTCACTAGGTATCCGCGATTACGGTAAATACATGCAGATTCTTAAACAGGAGGCCTTGGACATCGAGAACCATTGGGAGGTGATAAATGGAGATAGCGGCCGCCGTCCACGCATCATAACCTACGCAGCAGGTATTTTGCCCTATACATACAGAGAATCATATATTTATGAGAAGTTGGTGTCGTATCGCCACTGCCATGAACGGCATCAGCAAGCGTTATATGCAGATTATATTCATATCCTTGCTCCCAGGCAGGGCCGGGTAGATCAGCAGCTACCAAGGCCTGAAAACAGGTATTATCTCGTATCGTCCTACGAGATGTTCTTTGACGGATCGATGCAAGAGTTCCTCGTTTATTACTATCCAAAACCTGAGGATCATAACCTTAGTGTCAGGATTTTTGAGCCCTGTCTACAGGGAGAATAAGATTATGCACCTGTCGGTTTTTCCTCTTAAACAAGACCAGATCAATATTCATTTCCAACTATCGGCGTCAGATGACAACTAAAAAGTATTCGCACCAATATAGATGGCTGTACAGCTTGGTCGGACTATGGTTCGCCATCGCCCTGTTCATCGCGTCCATCACACCTTCATGGGCCCTGGCCCAGTCAGCGGATGATTCCTGGACCGAACCTCTGAACCTTTCCCACTCGGGTATTGCTTTTAACCCGGCCATTGTGATGGATTCTGCGGGAGTGGGACACGCGGTTTGGCAGGATGAGCTCGGGAACTACGTGTACACACGGCTTGATGGCGATCAATGGAGCGCGCCCGAGACGACCGACTTGAATCGCTTGTTCAGGACGCCTATCCCTGGGGAGCCGACGAGCCCAACTCAATTGGCGATTTACACCGGTGCAAATCCATTGTTCGTCGCCGGTCCTGACGAGAATGTATTCGCCTTCTGGATTTCCCCTGAAGGTAAAGTGTTCACAAGTAGAGTGAAAAACCTAAGTTTCGAACATTACGCGGCGTGGGGTTCTGGGCGTCTTATAGCGTCTGAAGCGGCTTCTTTTGCCGTAGCCATTGACCCTCTCGGCGAATTGCACCTGGCCTACTTTCGTACGGTTGACAATGACGCAAATCCAGCCGGCATCTACTACACGCGCTCCCGAAATAGTGGCTCGAGTTGGGCTGTACCAGTGCTCCTGTATGAATCTCCTTACATCCAGACGCTAAGTGAAGGCCAGGCTACTATTAGTGTCGCCACATCCGGGACGGAAGACGCGCTGAGCGTATTTATTGCCTGGGATAACCGGCCTCGTAAGCAGGTTCTCCTGGCTCAATCCGCCGACGGCGGGGAAAGCTGGGAACAACCGGCGCTCGTTGCAGGTCCTGCTACGCCGGGCTCTAAATCGGCTGACCCCTTCAATATTCACGTGGGCGCTAATCAGAACAGTGTAGTACTCATCTGGCAAAGCGGCCGCGCAACGAATGGCTTGCTGCCCGCATGCAGTCAGATCTATCAGTCATCCAAGGATGCGGGCTCCTCCTGGAGCGACCCACAACCAATGAGCGAAGATCTGTTGGGCTGCGCACAGTCAAGCCAATTTGTGAGCGGTTTGGCGAACAGCCCTGAAGGCCCATTGTATTTTCTGACTGAAACTAAAGGCCAGGTAACCCTGTCCGCCTGGAATTGCGTCCAATGGAGCCAGCCGCAGGAACAACCGATTCTGTCCGGATTTGAAGAGCCTGAGATTTACACGGAGGTTATCTACGGTTGCCGTCAGGCATCTTTGTCAGGAGAGCGACTGTACGTCGTTGGCTGTGACCAGGGAGAAGGTGGCGATGTATGGGTCACTTCCCGCGACCTGGGGTCAACTACATCCTGGTTTAAGCCGCTGGTATGGAGCCAGCTTTCGCCCGTTACCAGCGATAACCTTGAGATGGAAGCCGTTGAGTTGGTGGCCACGGATGACGGCTTAATCCACGCCTTTTTTAGCCAGCACCAGGACCCTGCCATCTATTATACATACTGGAATGGCGAATTGTGGTCGGGTATAACTCCGGTGCTGAAACTGCCGGAGGGGGAAGCTGGCTCGCCAGCGATAGCAGCAGGGCCAGAAAATGAGCTGTTCCTCTTCGCACCAAACAATAAGGGCGCGCTTTACTTTAGCCGGGCAATCAGCGGCAACGCCGTTACAGAATCCAGCTGGTCAACCCCAACACGACTCGGTATGAGCCATGATGGGGAGATTGGTTCGGTAGACGTAGCCTGGAACGCCGCTGGGACAGTATATGTGGCATATTCCGTTCCAGTGAATGAGAAGCGCGGGATCTACCTGATTCAGTCAAAAGACCAGGGCACAACCTGGTCAGAGCCGCTCCAAGTGTTCAATGGAGGAGCGGCAGGTTTCGATCTCGTTGGCGCGCCTTCTTTGTTGACATCAGAAAATGGCTTTTTGCATATCACATGGAAGCAGCAATCGATTCAGGGAGATGGAGTTTCACAGCCTCTTTCTCTCTATTACACTCGATCCGAGGATGGCGGCAGTACCTTCAGCGATGCGGAGCCGGTCGTCGAGGAACCTGTGGCTTGGCGAGAGATTGTGACTGATGGCAAAGGTAATCTGCATCTTCTCTGGCAGCCGCAGGACACGCTCACAACCGTGTGGGATCAGGTCTCCCTGGATGGTGGACGCTCATGGCAGTTCCCACAAGGATTGCCTGGTGAAGGGATGAGCGCGGCGGTTATTGTAGATTCTGCTGGCCGGCTACATGTAATAGATGCTGGTCCGGGCTCTCTTGGTCATTGGCTTTGGGACGGCAGCCGCTGGCAGCCCGAAGCACCACTTCAGTGGTCTTTGGCTTCACAAGAGGAGGGACAGGTGGATCTGTTGGCAGCTACCGTCAACAAGCAAGGAAAAATGGTTGTTGTCTTGGCAGTAACGACGGGCGCAGGTGACACAGCAGAGAGAATCCTACTCTATTCCGCCCGCACGCTCGAACAAGCATCAAGACAGCCTGCGACCACGGAAGTCCCGACCCGGACGCTCTTACCGCCTACGTTAACCCCAGTAACACCAACTCCCGAGGGTTCGAAAACACCGGCGAGTACGGTTGACAGTGAGCCGACCAACTCTCAGGGCAAAACGGATCGTAACGAAACCAACGATCGAATATCACCGCTCACAATTGCGCTATTACCGGTCGCGCTTCTTCTACTCGGTGTCCTGGGTTTTATAATCCGACGGGCTGCTCAAGCAAAGGATCAATAGATCAGTGCAACGCCAGAAAAACGAAAAACTGCAATGGTAGTGAAAATTAATAGCCGCAGCATACTGATTAATCTATCTCTGATCGTCATCTCCACCCTCTTTGCCCTATTTCTAAGTGAGATAGCACTGCGGCTCACGGGTTTGAACCCCTTGTATGTGAGTCCAGAGCGAGATCATTTTTGGAAATATGATTCTCTACTCGGATGGGCCCACGAACCCGGGCAGGAGGGTATCTTTGAAACACCGCAGTTTCGTACTGTTGTGCGAATCAGTGAAAACGGTTTACGAGACCGCGGACACTTGTATGAACGTCAAAATGATATCGATCGCATATTGGTGCTGGGCGATTCATTTGCATGGGGTTATGGTGTAGAAGAATCAGAGCGATTCTCACAACTGCTTGAAAAATCACTGGATGTGGAGGTGATTAATGCCGGTGTCTCAGGTTACAGCACTGACCAAGAATTACTCTGGTATAGGAACGAAGGCATTAAATACGAAACTGACCTTGTCATATTAGTGCTTGCCGGTAACGATGTGGGTGACAATGATCGGCAGCTTGTCAACACAATCTACTATAAGCCGAAATTTGTGTTAGAAGAAGGCCATCTCGTCCTTACGGGTTCTCCGGTTCCAAAAACCAGTCCCCAGGGAAAATTTATTTATTCTCTCTCACAGCGCTCTGCTTTGGCCTATTTTCTCGTGCTACGATATTTTGACATAATTGCCTTATACGGGAAACTAAAGAGTAATTCTGATCATGCGCCCTCACTAGAATCAACTACACAGCCCGAAAGAGAGCCCTTTTTACTTACAACCACTCTGATCGATGAAATAAAAAATACCGCCGAGTCACGGAATGCAACGTTTATGATTGTGGCCACAGATCAGTGGTGGAATCATCCATCGGGAGAAACCTACAGTGACTTTGTAACTACAATGCAAAGCGAAGGATTCTTGGTTTTAGATGTTGAATCAATACCAGGTTTTGATCCTAAAGAAATGCTTATTCCAGACGATGGCCATTGGAATAAATCTGGCCATGAATTTGTGGCCAAGCGGATCAAAGACTTCATCGAGAGTAATCGATTGATTGATCAACCAGCCTCAAAGTAACATAGATCTTAGACTGAACTCCATATCCAAGCGATGGGTAATGAAAAAGAAACATATGTTCGCCAACGTGGTGCTAGCCACGGCAAGTCTTTGTGTGACTCTGATCATAGCTGAATTAGCTCTTCGCTCATTTATTCCACTCGATTCTAGCGGGCCCTTTGAATTTCGCATTCCTCATCCCAGTCTGGGTTGGGTCTTGCAGCCAAATACGACTTACCTCTATGAAATCCCAGAAGGTACAGTGTCCGTGACATATAACTCCGAAGGCTTGCGTGATCTTGAGCACGCTGTGGAAAAGCCCAGCGGGGTATTTCGTATCCTCGTGTTGGGTGATTCCTTTATGGAAGCGAACTCCGTCGAGCTTGACGACACCTTTCACAGGCAAGTAGAAGAGCTAGCTCGCGCGTCCGGAAAAAATGTGGAAGTCATCAACATGGGGGTGGCTGGGTATGGAACGCTTCAAGAATACCTGGTCTTTCAGGAAATTGGGCACTTGTACGAACCTGACCTCGTGCTGGTAGGCTTCTATGATGGGAATGATGTGATTAACAACAGCCTGGAACTTGCCTCAATCTTGATTGAAGAAGGACAAGTGACGAACGCCCGTCCCTTTCTCGATTTGAATGAGTCAGCACGCTGGATGATCACCCCCGTTGACTTCGAGGGTGCCCAACGTAGTTATGCCAACAATAAGGCCTCTCTAGAAGCCAAAAGGAATAAACTCACAGAGAGGTTGGCACTCTTGCGGTTGCTCAGCGCGGGGATCGCGCGGATACCAGTTCCTGAATTCCTAAAGAGTCGAGAAGGCCAACTGCAACCGGTTGATCAAAGTCGTCAAGAGATGGCTCTCATGGGTGTGAATTACTGTGTGGAACCTGCAGAGTATACCCGGGCTTGGGATGCGACTAAACGTATCTTCGCAAGGTTCAGGGACGACGTAGAGGCTTACGGTGGTAAGCTTGTCGTTTTTACTGTTCCCACACTGCAGGAAGTGAGCCTGGAGTATATGAAAGCTGTGACAGCCGATGTCGCCCATCCTGATAAGCTCTGCCTCGAACAAGCGCCCGGGCACGCGCGCCTCAGCCGTATACTCACAGAACTTGAAATCGAACAAGTTTCCCTCTTGCCAGACTTCCGCAAAGTTATGCGTGAAGATGGGATTAACCTCTACCAGAGCGATCTGCATTGGAATCCAAAGGGCCACGCCTTAGCAGCGGAAAGTGTTGTGTCCGAACTGGTCCGGCGAGGGTTTCTTCCCATTTCTGGCGAACAGACATTGCCTCAATAATATGGTTAATCATAAGCCAGACCTCAACATAACTTCCAGATTCAAGATGGAAAGGAGACAACTATGACGAATTTAAACGGAGAAAAACTGTCTATGCAAGAGGTAAAAGAGGTCATAAAAGGGTATATCCTTCACGAATTTCTCCCCGGGGAGAACCCTGCGGAGCTGACCGACTCGACCCCGCTCATTACCGGGGGCATCCTCGACTCGCTCGCCACGATAAAGTTGACGGTATTCCTCGAAGAACGGTTTCAGATCCAAATTCAAGCCCATGAGACTATGGTCGATTATCTGAACACCATCTCCGACATTGCGCAACTGGTTCAATCAAAGTTGTAGGGGAAATTAAACTCATCCATCAGTTTTGGGGTCGCTCCGCTCAGGCCGGCCTGAATGTACGCAAGGAGAAATTTGCCTGTGCAACGCAATCTATCTCTTAATTACGGGAACAAACTCCTTCCCCTGAGTCTTATCTTGGCCGGATCCGTGATCATGGTCATCGCGTTGACTGCTGATCTCCTCGGCGGTCCGCAAGGCATCGGCCCCCGGCAAGTCGCCCTGACTCTGAGTGGGTTCGCGGTTTTCCTGGCTGGCGTTGTGTTGATTTCATCGGCGAGCCAGCGCTACATTAGTGAATGGCTGCTGGTTGTGCTAGCGACCATTGCAGTCGCCTTTGCTGCTGACCTCATTGTCATTAATGGCTTGCCAGAATTTGGGGCCAAACTTGTTGTGATGGCCTCGATAGGGTTTAGCGTTCTATCGACCGCCATGATCTCATCTTCAGCTGTGGACCGGGGAAATGCGGGCCCATGGATCAACCTGCTCACCCTGGATAAACTCCAGCTCGGCAAGTTTCTGAGTGTAGCAGTTCAGCTCGGCCTTCTGGTTCTAGTGGTCCGCCTGTTCCGGCTGGAAAACCAGGCCTTCTATCACAATGTGATGCTGCTAACCTTCTTTGGTTTTCTGATTCACTATTTTCTTCCCTCCCACTATCGCCTACCCTTTTTCCTTTTTATCTCCCTGGCCGCGATTGCCGGAATCCTTGGTTTCGTAAATAGCATCTGGTTAATAGGAATCGGTCTTGGTCTCATCGGAATCTGTCACCTTCCAATCTTTTATCACGCCCGGGTAGCGATACTGCTCGTGGCCGGCGCTGCACTGGTTACATTACGGGCAGGTTGGATCCAGGCATCCTGGCTGGATGTCATCTGGCCAGTTTTGGCCTCGATGTTCATGTTCCGGTTGATCATATACATGTATGATCTCAAGCACGGTAAGGCGAAGCCGACATTGGCTGACACACTTTCATATTTCTTCTTATTGCCAAACATCGTCTTTCCTTTCTTTCCCGTCGTAGATTACAGTACATTTCGCCGGACGTACTACAACGATGACCAGCACCGAATTTATCAGACCGGGGTACAGTGGATTCTGCGGGGGGTGCTACACCTCATCCTATATCGTTACATTAATTATTACCTCATGATCGCCCCGGGGGATGTATCGAATACTCTCGAGCTGGTCCGCTTTCTAATCATTAATTTTGCCCTTTACCTGCGGATTTCCGGACAGTTTCACCTGATCATTGGCATTCTGCACCTGTTTGGTTTCAACCTGCCGGAAACACACCTGCTCTACTTCATGGCATCCAGCTTTACCGATCTCTGGCGCAGGATCAATATCTATTGGAAAGATTTCATGTTAAAGGTGTTTTATTACCCCACCTATTTCAGAATCCGGCAGTGGGGAACTAACAGCAGCCTTATCTTTGCGACCCTCTTTGTATTTTTTCTGACCTGGTTTTTTCATGCTTATCAATGGTTCTGGCTACGGGGTACATTCCTTCTCACCGCGCCGGATATGTTGTTCTGGTTTATTCTGGCATGTTTGGTGGTGGTCAATACGCTCTATGAGGCAAGGCGCGGCCGAACACGGACCTTGGGCCGACGCGCCATGACTGTTGGGAACATTGCTGCCCTGGCGCTCCGTACAGCGGGCACGTTCACCATGATGGCTGTGCTGTGGTCACTATGGAGCAGCGATTCTATCCGGGATTGGATTGCTCTGATTTCGGTAGTGCAAGTTACCACGGAAAACATTGCCGTATTGCTCCTGGCCTTCCTGATGATTACGGTGCTGTTCAGCCTGGTGATTTGGATTAACTCGCTTGCGGATAACAAGACCGAAACGAATGCGAAGCAGTCCACTTCCCTCCGAACTACAGTTGTAAATTCAGGCGCCATCTTAGCGCTATTCCTTATCGGCAATCCCGTGATCTATAGTCAATTTGGGGGCAAACCTCAAGAATTAATCAAGGATTTGACGGCGAACAGGCTCAGTGACCGGGAGGCCGCGCTTCTCCAGCGCGGTTACTACGAGGATCTGATCGGCGTGAACCGGTTTAATTCCCAGCTCTGGGAGATTTACTCGAAGCGGCCATCCGATTGGATCGCCATACGGGCCACAGAGGTGGTCCGGCCAACAAATGACGACCTGATTTTAGAACTTGTTCCATCCATGACGATTAACTTAAACGGGGCGTGGATAAATACCAACCGTTGGGGAATGCGTGATCAGGATTACGAGAAAACGCCTGCACCAAACACATACCGCATCGCTCTGGCCGGACCTTCTTTCGTTATGGGATTAGGTGTCGCCGATAATGAAGGCTTCGAGTGGCTATTGGAAGAACGTCTCAATCAAGAGCACGCCGGCAGCCCATACACAAGATATGAAATCCTGAACTTCGCGGTTCCCGGTTATTCCGCCATCCAGGATCTGTTAATCCTGGAACAAAGGGCACTGGCGTTTCAACCGAACGCCATCTTCTTCATGGCTCACCAACGTGAAGAAGAGTCAGCCGTTATGTACCTTGCGGATCGAATATCAGTTGGGGCGGATCTCCCCTATCTGGAACTGACGGAGCTTGCCCGGCGGGCCGGGGTTGAGGCAGGGGCAACGAAAGAAGAAACGGAGCGACGTCTCAGCCCCTATGGCCCCGAAATCCTCTCATGGACCTATCGCCATATCGTGGAAGTTTCTCGCGCCCAGGGTATTCTGCCTGTTTGGATTTTCATGCCAACCTTGGAGTTCCCAATCCAGGAAGACAAAGTTGCCCACCTGGTCCGCCTGGCTGAGGAATCCGGTTTTATCGTTCTGGATCTTTCCAACGCCTATGAGAACCAGGACCCGGAGTCTATTGTGGTTGCCTACTGGGATAAACACCCGAACGCCAAAGGACACATGCTGATTGCTGAGGATCTCTATCGTAAGCTTCGGGAAAAAGAAGAGGAGATCCCTCTTTTTCAAGGGAATTGGAGATGAAGATTTTGTGTTTGCTCGATTCGGTCGTTAAGCCTGGTGACCGTTGGCTGTGGAAATATCTGCCCTCAAACACGGATGAGGTGGATTTTCTCGTTGCTCGTGGACCGGCCGACCGCTTCCAAAAATGGGGAAAATTATTCGACTATTACCCGGCTTATTGGCAGGCAGGCTTGCGGGCTTTACGCAAGACGCGGCAAACCCCTTACGATTTAGTGATCGCTTGGGAAGGCAAAAACGGTTTCCCCTACGCTGTCCTACGCAGTCTCCTGGGTCAGAAATCTCCTCCTCTCATCATCCTGGCCTTCAACATCCGGGGCGTCATCAGCCACTTCCTTGGTCTGGTGCGGTTCGGGCTGCGTTCGGTCTCACGGATAGTCGTTTTTACCCCTGCGGAAGTTGAACAATACCAGCGACTTTTATCGCTCGCCCCGGAAACCATCAGTTATTGCCCACACGGCTGGTATGACGCGATGCGCTGGTATGATCCTGAAAAGATGCAAAAATCCGAGGCTCTCGCCCGTGCCGGAAAATTTATCCTCGCCTCGGGTCGTTCGTACAGGGATTATGACACCTTAGCCCGCGCCGTGGAGGGTACAGAAGTGAGTGTAATGGTGAGTGGCCGACCCTTCAATTTAGCCGGGGTGGACTTGCCCACGAACATGGAAACCACAGGTTGGCTTACCAACCAGGAATTGCAACATTACATGTATGAAGCATATTTCTATGTGGTGCCTCTCCAACCAATCACGCATGCCGGCGGCGACAGCAGCCTATTGCAGGCGATGAGCTTTGGCAAGGCCGTTGTGGCGACCCGTGCACCCAGCACGGAAGCATATATCCAGCACGGGGAAACGGGACTACTGGTGGAGCCACATGACGATGAAGGCATGCGGCAGGCGATTCTCCATTTGTGGCGCAACCCGGACGAGGCCCGGCGGATGGGCCAGGCCGCACGACGTCGTTTTGAAGAAAATCACACCATCGACCATCTAGCGCGGCGCGTGTATAGCATAGCGCAACAGGTTGCGGGCCCCTTACCCGGGTAACCTGAAATCCAAGACCTTCCTCAACCGAATTTTACCTGGGCTGTTCTTTTCATCCTCGCCTTATTGGGCGCAGAATTACTACTACTCACATCCCAACGCATGCGTTCGGAACACATCCCTCAACTGCTGGAGAAGAGGCGGGCGCTGAGTCATAATGGTCTGATCTTTTGACACCTGTTGGAAGCAGCTCCGTCACGATCTGACTGCCAAAGTGATTAACGAGAACATTAAGGAAATGCTTCCGGATATTGCGAATAAGACAGCAGGAGAATAAAAGGATGAAGATTTTGTGCTTATTAGACAATGAGGTAAAGCCGGGTGACCGGTGGCTGTGGAATTACCTACCGTCAAACAACGATGAGTTGGATTTTATGACCACCGCGACGGCGGTTGATCAGTTTCCAAAATGGGGCAAAATGCTCAATTATTATCCGACCTTTTGGCAGACAGGATTTCGGGCATTACGCAAAACCAGGCAAACACATTACGATCTGGTGTTGGCCTGGCAAGGCAAGAATGGTTTCCCCCTTGCCGTCCTGCGCAGCATAGTTGGCCAAACATCGCCTCCGCTGATCATCCTGGCCTTCAGCCTTCAGGGCGTTGTTAGCCACTTTCGCAGCTTGGTTCGATTTGGGCTGCGTTCGGTATCACGCGTGACCGTTATTACCCCGTTTGAACTTGAGTCATACCGACGACTGTTGTCTTTGAGCCCTGAAGCGATCTCCTACACTCCTCTTGGCTGGTATGACTCAGTGCAGCGGTTCGAAACTCAGCAAGTCCGCAAATCGGCCACCCCGACTCAAGACGGAAAGTTCATTTATACCTTTGGTCGTTCATATAGGGATTATGGGACCCTCGCGCGCGCGGTAGAGGGAACCGATGTACATGTCAAGCTCAGCGGTCGCGCCTTCAATTTAGCTGGAATTGAGTTGCCCGAAAATATAGAGACCACGGGTTGGCTGAATTATCGAGAGATGGAAGATTACTTGTTTGATTCCCAATTCTGCGTGGTCCCTCTGCAGCCCATCCTTCACTCGAGTGGTGAGACGAGTCTGCTCCATGCGATGAGCTTTGGCAGGGCCGTAGTGGCTACGCGTTCGCCCGGCACAGAAACATACATTCAGCATGGAGAAACGGGACTGCTTGTAGAACCAGGTGACGTTGAGGGGATGCGCCAGGCTATCCTGCGTTTGTGGCGAAATCCAAACGAGGCCATAAGAATGGGCAAGGAAGCAAGGCGGCGTTTTGAAGAGAATCACACGATGGATAAGCTGGCCCAGCGCGTTTATGATGTTGCCCTCGAGGTCTATCGTGCTCAACAGAAATAGAGCCAAGAACAAGCAGCTACTGACACTGATCCTGGTTGCGGCTGTATTGATCCGCATACCGGTTGCCCTCTATATGGGCGATCAAATAACCGTTTTGCCTGGTATTCAGGACCAGGTGTCTTACGATGCCCTGGCGCACAGCCTGTTGGACGGTCGAGGTTATAGCTTCACGGAGAACTGGTATCCATTCACACCGGCCGATACACCCACCTCTCACTGGTCATTCATTTATCCCCTCTATTTAGCCGGAATCTATGCGGTAACTGGATACCATCCCCTGGTAGCCCGACTTCTTCAAGGGGCCGTGGGCGGCGCGCTACTGTGCTTTCTGGTTTACAAGATAGGTCGCCGGGTTGTTAACGAAGAGACCGGGCTGGTTGGCGCTGGCTTGGCGGCTGTCTATGGCTACTTTATTTACTATAACGTGGCCTTAATGACCGAGACGTTTTTCATTGTGTTGGTGCTGTTGACGCTCTATCTAGCTTTAGAACTCAAAGAAAATCCTACACTGATACGCTGGGTAGGGCTTGGATTTTCGCTTGGCCTGGCAGGCTTGCTCAGGCAAACTATACTGCTGTTCGCTCCATTTCTACTCCTTTGGCTGTTCTGGGAGCTTAAGAAAGACGGTGTCCGTTGGTGGTACTTCACCGTCCCCATTGTTGTCATTATTTTGTTGATCACACCCTGGACTCTACGGAATTATCGGGTGTATCAAAAGTTTCTTCTCTTGAATTCCAATGCCGGTTACGCTCTCTTTGCCTCCAATAATCCTAACCTGGGAACAGATTGGAGCAACGATAAAGTAGTCGTGCCGGTGCCTGAAGAGCTGAAAGGACAGAATGAAGCAGAACTTGATCGAGCCCTGACTCGAAGAGGGATCGAATTTATCCTTTCGGATCCCAAACGGTATCTCTGGCTTACCCTGGATAAAACTCTTGAGTATTTTTGGTTCTGGCCTTCTGCTACCTCCAGTCGAATAAGTAATCTAAACCGGGTGTTCTCTTTTGGTTTGTACCTGCCATTTATGCTTTTCGGTTTGCGCTTATCCTTATCACGCTGGCGCAGCTTTGCGATTCTGTATTTATTTATTGTCATTCATACTGGTGTTCATTTACTCTCCTGGCCCGCCCCTCGATATCGATTATCCGTTGATGCCGTGTCAATGGTCTTTGCCGCACTGGCCTTGCTTGAACTGGCAAAACAGTTAAAAAGCTGGCGTCGCAGGAACCTGGTTTCTGACAAAGTGCAAGCGTAAATATCCAAGCCGATATGTCTTCAACAATCACCTCCACTAACGTCAAAACCCCCACCTTAAGCAGACGGGCAGAAAAACTGCTGACCGTAACGTTAGCCGTCCTGGGTCCACTGTTGCTCATCGGATTAATAGAAGGCGCGGCTTATATTTGGGAACGGAGCCAGGCCAACAGCATTTATGCCTGGGAGCTGGTCGCCTCGCGTCGACTGGTGTGGGAACAACATCCCGAACCTGGCGCTGGGTACACGCTGATGAAGCCCGAAAGTCACTATGAGTGGCAGTCCATCCCGGTGGATATTAATTCTCACGGTTTGCGCGGACCTGAAACAACTTATGAAAAGCCGCCCAATACATTTCGTATCCTAAACTTGGGTGATTCCATAGTGATGGGTTGGGGGGTTCGCATGGAAGACACTTATGGCCGGCGATTGGAATCACTGCTTAATGAAGATCGCAACGGCGACCTAAAATTCGAGGTAATCAATGCGGGTGTGCCAGGCTGGAGCCTTGACAATGCCCTGGCGTATCTCCAAGCGGAAGGACTCAAGTATGAGCCGGACCTGGTAGTGTTTGATTTGACAATTGCCAACGACATCAACGGCAAGAGTGCCTTGCTTGCAGGCAACGACCCAGGGCCATTTCGATGGCTAAGCGATCACACATACCTTTGGCCCTTCCTGCAAAGCCAGATGGCATGGACCAAAGCACATGCTCAGGGCCGGGATCGTGTGAGCACGATCGATCCGCCTACCAACCCCGCGAAGTATTTTCCCCTGGATCCGCAGTCTGACCGATGGACCGAACGCTGGAACACGGTGCTGGAGATCAATAGGCTGGCAGGAGAGAACGACGCTCGTGTCGTGTTGATATTATTCCCTTTGGAATTTCAGGTGCTTGATCAGAGTTTTTCCACGCTGGCGCAAGAAATTCTTACAGCCAAGGCTGCTGAGTCCGATATTCCGGTGTTGGATTTGCTACCTGCTTTTCGACAGGCCTGCCAACAAAAGCCGGGTGGCGCGTGCTATCGAGAAGACCGTTACCTGTTTGCAGATGTCTGGATGCATCCTTCAGCATATGGACATGAGGTGACAACGCTTGAGCTTAAGGCGTTTCTGACCCCGATGCTGGAACGATGAAGCATAACGACATCTCTCAAAAGGAGCTACATAATAACTGATGGACTTTTCTTGGACAGAAGAGCAACTCAAATTTAAGAAAGCGGTGATCGAGTTTGCCCAGAAAGAGCTCAATGAGGGGCTGCTTGAACGCGACCGGCAGGGTGAGCTGCCACGCGCGAACTGGCAAAAGTGCGCCCGGTTTGGCATCCTGGGCCTGGCCATTCCAGAGGAGTACGGCGGCAGCGGAGCCGACATCCTGACCACCATGCTGGTGATGGAGGGCCTGGGCTACGGCTGCCGCGATAATGGGCTGATTTTTGCGATGAATGCCCAGATGTGGAGCGTCCAGCATCCCATCCTCGCCTTTGGCACCGAGGCTCAAAAACAGAAATACCTTCCCGGCCTGTGCCGTGGGGATCTGATCGGCGCGCACGGCATGTCGGAGCCGGACTCGGGCTCGGATGCCTACAGTCTGCGCGCTCGAGCTGAACGAGTGGGCGAGGGCTACATCCTCAACGGGACCAAGATGTTCGTGACGAATGCGCCGATTGCTGATATGGCCCTGGTCTTTGCCACGGTCGACCCGGCTAAGGGAATGGGCGGGGTCACCGCGTTTCTGTTGGAAAAAGGAACGCCGGGGTTCAAGGTCAGCCGGAGCATCGAGAAAATGGGCCTGCGGACCTCGCCGATGGGCGAGTTGATCCTGGAGGACTGCGTTGTGCCGGTGGAGAGCCGGTTGGGGCCGGAAGGCGCGGGGGCCGCCATCTTTAACGGCTCGATGGAGTGGGAACGCAGCTGCATTCTGGGCAGCCACGTGGGGGCCATGGAACGCCAA
>JANMSY010000364.1:0-1845 GCA_031389865.1 Anaerolineales bacterium
ACCTGTTCCCGTCGCAGCTACGAACTCTGCGGTTCATCAATGATTTTTTCTGCAAGCGACAGGACTTCCCTTTGATACAGGTTCATCAACCTTCGGGTTGTTTCACCCACCTTTCGATTTCCAATGTGCTGCTCCCCAATTTGAACCACCGGAACAACACCGCGTGAGCTGCTGGTGATAAATGCTTCTTCAACAGCGGATAATTCGTTGAGTGCAAGCGCCTTATAACGGATCTCGATCCCTTCCCGTTTGGCAAGCGTGAGTACCGTCTGGCGCGTCACACCCATCAGGATGCCGCGTCCCGCCGTACATAGAACACCGTCCAGGATATAAAAAAAGTTGCTCGTTACGCCTTCGAGAATGCGCCCTCTGTTTATCAGCAACATCTCAAAAATTCCGTCGCCAACGCGTTTTCGTTCGGTTGAAGATTTTGAGATGAATTCTGTTCGTTTGAGGGCCGGTAATTCACGCCTGGCTTTTGAAATATCGAGGCGAACTCCTTTTTCATAGACTTCAGCGGGTAATGCCTGCATCGGTGCAAGCAATACATAGATTGTCCCCGCATCCACAGATGTATCCAGGATCAATCGCACACGTGCCTCCTGTATGTCATCATCCAGCCGCTTGAGAAGATCATAAAGGATTTCCCTGAAATCATCCTGCCGGCGGACCGTGGGGATAATCCCCCGAACCCTGGCGGGAAGGTAGAGCCGTGCCAGGTGGGAATGCAGACCCACAACCCTGCTGCGCCCGCCGTAGGTGCGAAAGGTCGTATAGAGGCCTTCGGGTAATGCGGTTGTGATCGTATCAAAATCGGGCACGCCAAAGTGTAGTTGTTCAGTTTCTGAACGGGTGAGTTTAAAAACGAGTATTTCTTCTGCCATATGAATAGTCAGTACTTCTATAAGCTTGGTGCTTTCCACTTCCTGATGATCTTTACCAGGGGCGGCAGGATTTTGCCATCCCAAAATGGATACCATCCCAGCTCGCCGCGGACCGCCTGTTCCTTCAACTCAGTGGAGCCCCACAGCAGCGAGGCACCCCATGCACCTACTAACGCAGAAACATAGTGATTTGATATAAAGACTGAACTGATGACGAACAGGACTCCCGCGCCCATCACGTAAGGCCACCATAAAAAGCCAAAGTAACGTTCACCGCGAATAACCCAGATAAAGCCCAGGCCGATGATGAACAAGGTTGCCACGCCAACTGAAATGCCAAACCAGTTCATTTCGTGCCTTCCTTGATTGCACGGATCTCATCGGCTGAAAACGGAACACCTCGCGGATCACGATCCAGCCAGTCCAACGTTGTCGCCTTCGGGTGACGGGCCAAAATATTTGCATGGCGCGGATTCTGCGGGTTGGCTGGCGCGTGCCCCTGTTCGATCCGTTTCTGCTGACGATACAGCTCAAGCGCGTCCCAGAGCAGGGTCACACCCAGGATGCCGAAAACCATGGACAGAACCAGACTGGAACTGAGGAGAGAGGCGAGTTCGAGCCCAATACCACCGCTTAAAGCCAGTAGCGCGGGAATCCAGAGCCGCTCCACCTCCCTTTCGATCTTGCGGACCGAAACGTGACCAAGCCAGACTGCAAAAAAAGTTGCTGCAGCGGATGCAAGTCCTATGAAGTTGATTTCCATGATCGGTTGGGATTATACGCGTTCCGAGCGATATTTTCGCTCCACTTTGCGCATCTTAATGAACACTTAAGTAAATTCCGTATATTCAACTATATCTTCCATGGTTCCCATTTTGGCTCTCTCTTCCGCGCCGGATAACAACTTGACCGCGACACCTTCATCCACATACGCCTCTCCGCAACCGGGACAGATCTGTGC
>JANMSY010000420.1:0-8496 GCA_031389865.1 Anaerolineales bacterium
GGACAGTATGTCCGGCTGGACAGTCCACAGGACTGCTTCGCTATTTTTAACACGCGGGAAAAAGACTATCGTTCATACTGTCCGATTTCCTCTGCAAGAGGAGTCAGCAACTCGATCTTCCAGGGTTCCACGCGCGGCGCGATCGAGCAGGCCGAACTCAGGATATAGCCGCCGCCAGGCTTGCCGGTTTGAATCCGCTCCGAGGCTTCGGCAATTACTTCTTCCTTTGTAGTGTATTCAAGCATCGAAACCGAATTCATATTGCCCTTCAAAAACAATCGTTGTCCAACGCCATTTTTTGCATCCGACAACTCCACATTTCCCAGCGGGTGCGGGTCAAGGGTGTCAATACCCATCGTGCCGGTCTGCTCCATCAATTCCAGCCTGTCACCGATCTTTCCACAGGTATGAGTGTACACTGGCACGTTATGCTCTTTAATCGCATCTGAAAGCCTGCGCTCGTATGGCACGACATATTCGGTGTACATCTTTGGAGAGATAAATCCCCCACCGGAGAATGCCGAAGAAATAAGAACCGCATCCACCCCGTGGCGTGCCTGTGCGACCGCCCATGCAATGGCAGCGTCGGTGAGCCGATCCAACATTGCCTTTACTTTTTCCTTTCTCTTTACCAGCCCTATGATGGCATTTTGATAACCAAATAATTCCAGGTAATGTGTGAATGGTGAAAAGACCTCGCCATGCACCGAGACTTCGCCGTTGGTCTTTTCACGGACAAGGTCAATCGTATCTGTGAAGTAATCGGGTACCTCGCTTAATAGGCCAGGATCCTTCTTCCCCTCCAGCCATGGAATATGATACATATTCCAGACGTAGCCCACAAACTGGTCGATCCTGTCCAGATGGTCGGGATCAATTGTCCCGAGGTCTGCACGCGGCGTTAAGTCCGGGCGGGCGGGGTACACATACTGAGCATTGTCATCCCATGGAATCAGGTTCACGTGTCCGTTTTTCCAATAGACCATCTCGCCCTTTTTGGTTTTCTCAACCATTTGGATCTCGCTCAAGGCGTTGCGTGGTCGTCCCGGAATATTGATGAGAATGCCATCGAATTGATAGCGCCGCTGCATTTTCACCAATGCTTCTGCAAATCCTTCACTCGAAAACCAAATCTCATGCGGGGCAAGGCCTGCGTTTAAGAAATAATGTCCAAGCGCCAGTTGACACATCACCGGAACACGGTCCGGCTCCCTGTGCTGCATTGCCACTGCAATACGCTCTCGTCCGTTCATCATTATCCTTTCACTGCGCCAGCAGTCAAACCCTTAATAAATTCACGCGCCAACAAAACATACAGGATCAACAGAGGTACGGCCGCCAGGGACAGGACGGCCAGCGCGCGCGTCCAGTCTGTGCGATATTGGCCAAACAGCAAAGAGACACCCAGCGCAACCGTTCTCGCTTCTTCCGATCTGATGAAAACCAATGGGAACCAGAAATCATTCCAGATCTTGATCATATTGAAGATCGCAACTGTGGCAAGCGCGGGCCGCATGAGAGGCAGGACCATTGTGCTGTAAATCTGCCATTCGGATGCCCCATCCACTTTTGCAGCGTCGAACATCTCACTGGGAAGTTCCTTGATGAACGCGGTCAGCACGAAGGTTGCAATTGGAATCCCCATTGCAACATAGACCGGTATAAGACTCCAGATGGTATCCTGCAAGTTCAGGGCTTTGATGAGCCGCACCAGATCGATTGTCCCAAGGCGTATGGGAATCATCAATCCCGCGATGAAAAAAATATAGAGAAAATTTGCGGCTCTGGATTTCCATTTGGCGAGGGCATACGCAGCCATGGACCCCACGAACAAAATAAGTGCCAGGGACAAGACTGTCACGATCAATGTGTTTCTGAAGTACAGGTCAAAACGGCCTGTATTCCAGGCAGCAATGTAGCCATCAAAGGTGAAGTCCTTTGGAAAGCCAAACGGGTCCCTGAAGATTTCCTTCTGCGGTTTAAACGAGTTGATCAACAGGGTCCAGATCGGGAACAGGACAATCACAGACCAGACTGTCAGGAGAACATAAGTAAGAACTTGGTTGAGTTTCGATTTGCGCATGGTGTTCCCTCCCGACCTAGGCCTGCTCGGCTACCTGGCGGCGGGACAGGTATAACCAGAGCAACACGCCAGCCATCAAGATGAAAAACGTCATCGTCGCAATGGCCGCGCCCATACCCATATTGGGGATACCCACCGGGTGTTCCCCTGCAATACCCGTGCGATAGAAAAGTGTGGCAAGCAGATCGGTGGAATAAGAGGGTTCCCCTTTTGCCCCCGCCATCGCGTAGATTACATCAAATGCATTGAAGTTATCCACAAAGGTCAAAATAGTGACAATGCCGATCACAGGTTTTAGCAGTGGGAACTTGATCTTCCAGAAAATATCCCATTCTGACGCGCCATCAATGCGGGCAGCCTCCAGCAGTTCATCGGAAATGCCCATTAGCCCGGCCAGGAACAGTACAGTTGGCATGCCCACCCACTGCCAGACAGACGTTAAAGCGATGACAGGCAGCGCCAGGTTTTCCCTGCCCAGCCACGGAAGCGCGTATTCCCTGAGGCCCACGGCAACAAGAGTTTTATTTACAGCCCCCCAATTTGGATTGAGGATCAACGTCCAAAGGAAGCCCGTCACGAGCACGGACAATGTGGCAGGTGTAAAAATAATGGTGCGAAAAAAATTCCTGCCCCTAAATTCCGATGAAAGCAGATTGGCAAAAAATAACCCCAAACTATTTTGAACGATCATGTGAATGGCAAAGAAAATGCAGGTGTGCCAAACGGCACCGAAAAATCTCTCACGCCATAAAGGGTTTGTAAACAGGTCGATGTAGTTGGTCAACCCCACAAACCTTGTAGGGTTGTACCCCTCTCCTTGATAAAGACTGAGGCGTAAGGAGTCAAACAGGGGACCCGCCATAAACACAATGTAGATCACCAGTGCCGGAAGTAAAAACAGCACCCAGGTCATTGTGCGTTTCAGCTCAGCGTTGAAAAAGCCTTTCTTCTTTTCCACGGCAGTTGCGGTCGCGGTCTGTGCCATCGCGTTTCTCCTGAATGAATTTGTGGCAGGGACTTAATGTCCCTGCCACAATCTTAACGTGCGAAGAATTACTTACAAGCTGCAGCAGGGCCATACCAGGCTGCCACGTCAGCATTGAAACTATCTGCAGCTTCCTGTGGAGTCTTTTCATCCTTCAACACAGCGATCACATTGTTGTTGAGGGAAGTGTAGGCATCCACACTACCGGATGGAGATGCAAGGAGTTTCTCCCAAACGAAGCGGATATCTACGCCGCTCGCCGTGCTGTTGAAGCCCATGAAGTCCGCTGCAATCGGGTCACTCAATGTAGGAACATCGTTGGTCAGCGGGAAGAAGCCAGGCAGGTTATTTCCCAGCAACTCCGCGAACTTGGGAGACTCGAGGAATTCAAGGAATTTCATTGCCGCTTCAAGGTTCGGGGAAGCCGCGTTGGCGCCGACTGCCGCGTCGATGTGGAAAGTCACATATTGATCCTTACCCTCGAGTGGGGGTGGATAGAAGACGCCCCATTCGAAGTCGGTGGCATCCTTTTGGAATGCAGCAATGCTCCAGGAACCATCGAACATCATTGCTGCCTGACCCTGGGCAAACAACTGCTCAGAATCATAGTAGCTTGTGGCTTCAAAGCCTGTCGGCAGGTAGGGCTGCATATCCTTGATTTGCTGGAAGGAGGCGACCATTTCCTCGCTATTGAAGCAGCGTTCGCCGTTCAAGTACGCCATGCGCCCTTCATATCCACCGATATTGCTGGGGATCAACTGCATCATGACGACTTCATTGATATCCCATGCATCCTTGGTACCGTTCGAAAAGGGAGTCACGCCGGCATCCTGAAGTGTCTGGGCAGCAGCCATCAGTTCTTCCCAGGTTGTGGGAACTTCGATTCCGTTGGCAGCGAAGAGATCCTTGTTATAGTAAATGCCATGTGATACGGCAATGATCGGAACGGCATAGGGTTCAGCGGAGTCAGTCGCCCACGGAGCACGGGAGGCTTCGGTGAAGGTGTCGTTAATGCCAGGCAAGTCATTTAGGGAGGCAATGTAGCCTGCATCAAAGAGTTCACGTCCCGTTGCAAAGGAGCGGACGAAGAACAAATCGGGGCCAGTACCTGTTTCCAACTGGGTGCGAAGCGTGGCATTATAGTCAGGGGGATTGGTCGGGTCGAACTTCACGGTGATGTTGGGATTCTCTTCATGGAAAGCGGCATTGATCTTTTCCCACGCGGCAACATCATCCACGCGCCAGGAGCCGAGGGTCAACGTAATTTCCTCGCCCGCAGGGGCTTCCGTCGCTGCAGGAGCTTCAGTAGCTTCAGCAGTAGCAGGGGCTTCCGTCACGGCAGGCGCCTCAGTCACAACAGGCGCTTCGGTCGCCGCTTGGCCACCGCATGCGGTCAACATCATGCTGACCAGCACCAATACAGACAACAAACCAAACAGTTTCTTTTGCATTTTTCTTCTCCTTGTATAGTGGAAACAATCATACATCTCAGACGATGGTTCTTCTCAATCTCGAATCGTGCTTCCTCCTTTCAAAGTGGAATTCCAGCTTCAGGACTCGCTACACGATCCTGTTCACTCGCTCCTGAACATCTCCTGCAAACCGCTGAATGAGCCCCCCGACGAATTCAGCAGGCTCGAGACTTGCGTCATTCATGAGAGGAGTCATATCCATTCCGTAGCTCAGACCGGTTGTTTCCTCCACACTGTGAGACTCGAAATACGCAGCGTTCGCGCGGCGGCGTCCCATGGATGCAAGGTCATAGCGCTTGCCGCCCGCAATCTGCGAATCGAAAACACCCAACAAGGCATATTGCAGATTTTCGTGATGAGACAAATCCATCATCACCTTATCGTAATCGACCATCCAGTCCAAAGCCCGCCAGACCTCTGAGAGCTTGAATCACCCTGAGAGCAACTGCGACATGTGTATTTTGCTTGTCTGCAAGATTGTACAATAAAAAAATTACGAAAGCAATAGATTGTACAAGAAAACACAAAGTCTTAAGAATGAACTGGATCCTGCTGGTTGATCCAAACACCGAAACGTGATTGATAGCGCTTCATTCCAAGATACCTGCCTTTGACGAACCGAGTGTGGGAACAGTACGTGGCAGTCGATACACATTGATGTCTACTTTGCTCCCGCGGCATTAAGACAGATTAACAGTATCAAGCTCATCAGTCCTAACCTGTTTACTGCCAACACCCCCCCCGAACCTTGAGTTCGGGGGGGTGTTAGATGATAGTGAACTACGCTACTGCAGGTCTGAATTTGTAGCCGCATATCAGATTTATACCCCACCGGTCAGCTTTTCGTAGAGCTGTAAAGCGGCATCCGTTTGAAATCAAGGTTGAAATCCTTATCGCGCCATCCATACAGTTATGGCATGGATGGACATACATCCACATGCAAATACTTCTTACACTCTTCGTCAGTCAATTGGCGAGTGAGGCGCGACTGGGCAATGGTGATCAAATCTTCCATATTCAACTGATAGATGCGCACCACGTGATCGCGTCCCACCGAGACGACGCGCGTGCCATCCAGACTCAAAGCAACGCGATAAACCGCTCCCGTATTTCCATACAGCGTGAGCGGCTCAGGGACAGATTCTCCCGCTGCCGGTAGTGTCCAAACTTTCACGGTGCGGTCTACAGAAGACGTGACGAGCATGTGTCCATCCACGCTGAACACGACCCCAAACGTGGGTCCCGTATGACCGCTGAGCGTGAAGATATCTTCGCCTGTTTTGGCATCCCATATTTTGATGGTTGAGTCATTGCCCGAAGTGGCGATCCATCTTCCATCGGGGCTGAAGGTCACACCGCTGGCGCGCACACCCTCACCGTGCCCGGTGTAATGGAGGGACTGTTTACCTGTAGCAGTATCGTACACGTATGAGCCGTTCCCGGTTGCAAAGGCGAGGTGATTTCCATCGGGACTGAAGGCAAATTGTTGGAAACCATTACTCTCAGGCGGGAGTTGAAACTCAATGAGGGTTTTCCCGCTCTTGCTATCATGGATTCGAATCTTGCCGTCCACATCTGCGTCGGCCAATCGGGTTCCATCGCGATTGAAGAGGACGCCCAGGGCTCCACTTTCAAATGGGTCGAGTGCCATCAATTCGTCACCACTCGCCACCTCCATAATTCTTGTCGTATGGAGGTCGTTATAGGCGAGGAGTTTTCCATCGGGACTGTATGTCACATCCCCAGCAATCGCATTCCCTACTCCATATTCACCTTCAAGTTGAATCAGGCGCAATTGCTCACCTGTAAGCGTGTCCCACACCCTGACCGTTCCATCCCAACCCAGGGTTGCCAGTTGTTCTCCATCGGGGCTGTATGTCACTGTTGCCACGCGGTCTGTATGTCCTACAAGATTCAGTGCATCACTTCCAGCGGATGGTGAAATATCCCAAACTTTGACTGTCCCATCTCGGCTGGATGAGTAAAGACTTTGCCCATCCGGGCTGAAAGCCGCGCTCAACACTCCGCTTTTATGCCCTGATAATAGGAGCAATGCCTTGCCGGTCCCGGCATCCCACAGTCGTACAGTGCCATCTTCACTGGCAGTAGCGAGCGTTTTTCCATCGGGGCTGAATGACAAGCCGTTCACATAACTGGAGTGACCAAATAGTTTGAGGAGAAGAGCGCCCGTTGTGGCATCCCAAGTCTTTACAGAGGTATCAAAATCGCCGGTGGCGATCCGTGTAGCATCCGGGCTAGAAGCAATCGCCGTCACATCCGTTCCGCCGCCAGGTTCGCTGGAGGTGAATAGCTTTTCTCCGGTTGCAGTATCCCAGGCGGTGACGGGAAAACCATCACTGCCTGTATACAGAATCTTTCCATCGGGACTAAAGGAAACATACAAAGCAAAGGCTTCTTCATCGCCCAGCGTAAATAACTCTCTGCCTGTGGACGCACCCCAGAGTTTTGCGGTGCCGTCATCACTCCCGGTTGCAAGCATTTTTCCATTGGAACTGAACGCCACCGTGGAAATGTGTGCTTCATGCCCTGCCAGATCAACGATGACCTTGCCTGTCTTCAAGTCCCACAATGCCGCGTCCGCCTCCCCCTTGACCGTCAGCAGTTGACTCCCGTCCGGGCTGAATGCTACGCCATGACCACCACCTCCTATGTCGGTATCCACTTGAAGTGTGGCGATTACTCGATTCGTTCCAAGGTCCCAAACCCGCACCGTCCGGTCATCGCCAATGGTTGCCAGGCGGTTTCCGTCATTGCTCACCGCAAGCGCCCAAACCGTACCTGCATCGTGCCCGCGCAGGGTGGCAAGCACTCTTGAGGCTTGGATGGAACGATGGAGCGCATCCTGAGCTTCAATCAACACAGGCTGGTCGTTTTTCAAACTGATATTCACCGCTTCCAATGACAACAAGATACTGCGTTCTGGGTCTGTGGAGAGATTGCTGATCGCAGAAGCAGAAAGTTCGCGCTCAAAAGAAATTTGCTGCTCGACCTCCGCAAGTTTTGCGTTGGCAGTTGCCTGCCTGCTAAAAACAAATGCGATTCCTGCGAGCACAACTGCCAATACAAACGCGCCAGCCAGATAGATCGCGCGTTGCCGCAAGCGGGTTGCCGCGCGGTGCTCGCTCTCTGCCAATTTTTGCGCAGCTTCCAGTTCGCGTTGACGTTGTACTTCGCGTTCCAAAGATTCATGATGTTCCTGTTCTATGGACGCCGCAAGAAAGGCGCGTTCTGATTCATTCAAACGTCCCTCGTTTGCCTCTGCCCATTCGCGCGCTTGCGCCAGACGTGCGCCGCGATACAACTCGGCTGGATCATGCCCGCGCGTTTCCCACTCATGCGCCGAGTCTGTGAGATGACGATGCAGGCGCAGGCCGTCGCGGTCATCCGTCAGCCACTCATGCAGTCTTTGCCATTCACGGATCAACGCTTCATGCGCGACCTCGGCGCTATCTTCATTCAATGTAATTAAGCGTGCTTCAGCCAGTGTATTCAACACGGTGCGCAATTGCGTCGCTTCTGTGGATTGGCGCACCAACTCATTCAATCTGGCGCGTCGGCGCGTATCTTCTGTCCCTTCACCCAACTCGGTCAGGCGCAAGAACACTTCTCGCGCCAGGTCTTGTTGTTGTCCATTCAATTGATCTGTGAAGACACTTTCGGCGGTCTCTGCAATTGCGCCGCGCACGCCGCCAATGGCATGATAACCATCGAGTGTAAATGTCCGTCCTCGCCGACGCTCCCATGTAGCCAGCAACGCATGAGAGAGCAACGGCAACGCGCCGGGTTCTGGTTCACCTGCACCCTGTGCGCCGATGTCATTCAACAACAAATCCACGAGACCGGGCTCAAAATCCCAGCCGCCGCGACGCGCAGGTTCTTGAATGGCGCGGCGTAATTCTTCGGTGGTCATTTGCCCCATATATTCCTGTTCCGCA